>JAJZQA010000288.1 GCA_021810985.1 Deltaproteobacteria bacterium | reverse complement strand
CGATGGCTGGTTATCGTCCGGCCAGAAAGGGGCATCATGCCAGTCGTATTTTACACAGCAGAGGAACATCGGGCACGGGTTGGAGAGTTAATTGATACAGCCATCACTGTCATTACAATGAAAGGAGGGAAATTATATGGCAAATCGAACAAAAATGACGAATCGCGCCCGCGTAACATTTCTGGAGATACTGCGAGAGACAGCTAACGTGACAGAGGCTGCCACAGCTGCCGGTATTTCGCGCACATGTGCTTACGAACATCGGGCCGATGAGCTTGATTTCGCTGCCGAGTGGAACGATGCGGTGGAGGAGGCCACTGACAAACTTGAACGAGAAGCTCGGCGCCGCGCCGTGGAAGGGTGGGAAGAACCGGTCTTTCACAAAGGCGAAGTGGTTGGCGGGGTTCGCAAGTATTCCGACCGGATGCTTGAGCTTCTTCTGAAGGCGCATCGTCCGGACAAGTTCAAGGAGCGGGTGGCCAACGAGCATAGCGGCAAGCTCACCCTGGAGGATCTGGTGGCTGGCGATGGCGAGTAAAGTCGCAGCGGCTCAAGCGCGTATCCAGAAATGGAAGGAGAAGCCCTGCCATTTCGTCGCTGACAACTTCGGCGTCGATCTGGACGCGTGGCAGATAGAGACGTTGCAGGCTCTTTCCTGCCCACAACGCAGAGTCTGCATGAAGGCATGCACCGGCCCTGGGAAAACTGCGTTGCTGGCTATGATCGGCTGGTATCGTCTTGCCTGTTTCGGCGCCAAAGGAGAGCATCCCAAAGGGGCCGCTCTTTCCGTCACTCGAGACAACCTTGCGGACAACCTGTGGCCAGAACTCGCCAAGTGGCAGAGTCGTAGCGAATTTCTAACCCGTGCCTTTACCTGGACGAAACAGATGATCTACGCCAACGATCACCCGGAGACGTGGTTCCTCTCTGCTCGATCCTTTGCCAAGGATGCGGACGCCGAGTCAATAGGCCGGGCGCTCTCTGGGCTTCACAGCGCGTTTCCCTTTGTGCTTCTCGACGAGACTGGTGATATGCCGGTAGCGGTTGGGCGTGCCGCGGACCAGATTTTTACCGGTTCGCCTAAAAACGCCCTGATCGCCCAGGCTGGCAACCCGACCAGCACCAACGGCCTGTTGTACCAGTGCTGTAACTCATTGCGTGAGCAGTGGTCAGTCATCACCATCACCGCAGACCCTGACGATCCAAAGCGAACGCCGCGGGTTGATATCGAGCATGCCCGTGAGCAGATCCGCGTTCACGGCAGGGAAAACCCTTGGGTCATGGCGACTATCCTCGGCCTATTCCCTCCGCAGGGTTTCAACTCCATTTTGGGGATCGAGGAAGTGGAGACCGCCATGAAGCGACATCTACGGTCGGATGCCTACGAGTGGGCCGGCAAGGTCCTGGGCATCGATGTTGCCCGGTTTGGTGATGACCGGAGCGTAATTTTCCCGCGACAGGGGCTGGCTGCATTCACCCCAATCGTGATGCGGGGGCAGCGTACCACGGAGATTGCCGCTCAGGTAGCCGTCAAGCACCGCGAATGGGGCGGAGATACCATGTTTATCGACGATACCGGGCATTGGGGGCACGGGGTCATCGACAACCTGCATACGGCCAGATACAACCCTGTCGGGGTCCAGTTTCACGGACCACCTCTTGACCCACGATACAAAAACAAACGCGCCGAGATGTGGTTCGGTGTGGCCGACTGGGTGAAGAGCGGCGGAGCATTGCCGCCGATCCCCGAACTGGTCGGCGAACTGACCACGCCTACATACACGTTCATCAACGGTAAAATCATGCTTGAGGACAAGGACCAGGTCAAGAAGCGGTTGGGTCGGTCGCCTGACCTCGCTGACGCCCTGGCACTGACGTTCGCCTTCCCGGTTGCGCCTCGGAATATGTTCAGCAACCAGGGTGGGCAGAACCATGTATCGGACTACAAACCGTTTTAATGATGGGGGGCAGCATGCAAGGAAATGTCTTGACAAAATTCAATAAACTCGTTTCAATGTTGCGGAATCTACTCAAGGCCAAATTTTCCGGCCGAGTAGAGATCCACATCACGGCTGGCACCATCCGCAACGTGATGAAAATAGAATCTTTGCGTTTCAGGAGGTTTGATATGTGTTTCGGCGGTGGTGATGTACCTACACCAGCGGCTATCCAGCCTCCACCGGAGCAGCAGGATGCCAGTGTAACGTCTTCACGTGATGCAGAACGGCAGCGCCGGCGTCTGGCTGCATCAAACACGATCCTGACCGGGCCGCAAGGGCTTGCAACTCCGGCCACCACATCAGTCAAAACACTGCTCGGCAGTTAGCCAACCTTCAAAGCACCGTCGCGACGACAGGGGCGAAAATGGCTGAATCCCTACGACAACAACTCGACATCCGGCTCAAAGAGCTGCGCCAAGAGCGGCAATCGTTCATTTCCCACTGGATGGAGCTGACTGAGTTCCTGTCTCCCCGTACCGGCAAGTACAACAACCATTCCATACGCTACACCAAAGGCCAGAAGGCCAACGACTCCATCATCAACTCTGCCGCCACGATTGCCCTACGCACCCTCAAATCAGGGATGCATGCCGGCATGACCTCCCAGGCTCGTCCCTGGTTCCGGCTGACAACTGACGACAACGACCTCATGCAAAATGCCGAGGTCAAGCAGTGGCTGTTCGACGTTGAGGACCGGATGCGCATGGTGTTCAGCCGGTCCAATTTTTACAACGTCATGCCACAAATATACGGGGCATGTGGTGGCCACGGTACGGCAGCCATGATGATACTGGAGGACCACGAAACCATTATCAGGTGTTTCCCGTTCCCCATCGGCACCTACATGCTCGCCATGGATGACCGGCTGAAATGCGACACCCTTTACCGCGATTTCCCCATGACTGTGCGGCAGGTGATCCTGCAATTCGGTATCGACGCCGTATCGCCTACAGTCAAAAGCCTGTACGACTCTGGCCGCTACGAGCAGCCGGTGGCCATCATCCATGCCATCGAGCCGAACAAGGGGCGGGATATCAAGAGTTTGACCGCAAAAGACAAGCCGTGGCGCTCCGTCTACTACGAATACGGTTCTGACCAGGACAAGGTACTGCGCGAGTCGGGGTTTGATGAGTTCCCCGTCATGGCGCCGCGTTGGGATGTAGAAGGAGACGACGTATACGGCTATTCCCCTGGCATGGACGCGCTCGGCTCGATCAAAGGTCTCCAGTTCTACGAAAAGCGCAAGGCGGAAGCCATTGATAAGCTGGTGCGCCCCCCGATGCTGGCGGATGGCTCGTTGCGCGTGGCCGGATCATCGATCCTGCCGGCAGGGGTGACCTATATCGACAACTTGGCGTCGCAGCAACATGCCGGGTTCAGGCCAGCCTACCAGTTCAGCCCCAACACCTCGGAGGTCCGGGCCGAAATAGAGGCGATCAAGCAAGAGATTAAGCGGATTTTCTTCGAGGACTTGATGCTCATGTTCGCCACATCGGATGTATCCAATATGACCGCGACCGAGGTCGAAGAGCGCCACCAGGAAAAACTCTTGGTGCTCGGCCCGACCATTGAGCGGTTCGGCGAAGAGCTGTACGACCCCGCCATCGACCGAACATTCTCGATCATGATGCGGCGCGGGCTGATCCCTCCCCCACCCCAACATCTGCGCGGACAAG
>JAJZQA010000287.1 GCA_021810985.1 Deltaproteobacteria bacterium | reverse complement strand
GACGAGCCAATGCAGAGAGGGGCCTGATGGGGAATTGGAATAAGGCGACAGGTACTGCTGCCATGGGTTTAATCAGTCATATATCAAAACGCATCGTGAGCAGGGCAGTTTCCGTCCTGCCGGTTTTTCAGTGGCTGCCCCGTTACCGCCGGGAATGTCTACGACCGGACGGTATCGCGGGCCTTACCCTGGCCGCCTACGCGATTCCCGTGTCACTGGCCTATGCTTCCCTGGCGGGACTGCCGTCACAGGCCGGGCTGTACTGTTATCTCGTCGGCGGACTGGTCTACGCATTGTTCGGCACCTCGCGACAGATCGCTGTTGGACCCACCTCGGCCATTTCGATTCTGATCGGTTCCGCTCTTGGCTCGCTGGCGCTTGGCGGTTCTCCGCAGCAGGCGAATCTTGCCATGATTACCGCGCTGCTGGCTGGTGGACTCGGCATTGTTGCCTGGATGCTGCAATTGGGAGGCGTTGTCAGCTTCGTGTCGGAGACGGTTCTCAGTGGTTTCAAAGTCGGGGCCGGGTTGGTCATTGCCGCTACTCAGCTGCCGAGGCTGTTCGGTATGAGCAGCGCCGGCAATGAATTTTTTGGCTCCCTTGCCAGTCTCTTCCAACAACTGGGAGAGGTCAATTTCCCTTCCCTGGCCGTCGGCATCGGGAGTCTGGTCCTGCTCCTGCTCGGGGAAAAATTTTTTTCCGGCCGTCCGGTCGCGCTTGCTGTCCTGGTTCTCTCCGTGGTCGTCATGTTCCTGTTTCCCCTTGCTGAATTTGGTGTTCAGACTGTTGGTTTGATTCCGCCCGGTTTGCCGTCCCTGGGGGTGTCCTCCGTGACCCGTGCCGAGACAAACGGTTTGCTTGGCCTTGCGCTGGCCTGTTTCCTTCTTTCCTATGTGGAAAGTATTTCAGTGGCGCGGACTTTCGGTATCAAGAATCGTTACCAGGTCGATGCCAACCAGGAACTCCTTGTCCAGGGCGTTGCCAATCTTGCCGCCGGCCTGGCCAGCGGCTACCCGGTTGCGGGGGGGATGTCCCAGTCAGCCGTTAACGATAAAGCCGGTGCCCGGACGCCGCTTTCGCTGATTTTTGCCTCAGGGACAATTGCGGCGGTGCTCCTGTTTTTTACCGGCTTCATGGCCCAACTTCCCCAGCCGGTTTTAGCGGCGGTGGTTCTGATGGCGATCAAGGATCTGATTCAGTGGAAGGAGTTGCGTCATCTCAGGCGGGTCAGCAAGGTTGAATTTTACACGGCCATGGCCGCGGTGCTGGGGGTGCTGCTCTTCGGGATCCTGGAGGGCATTCTCCTTGCCGCGCTCTTTTCCATCATTCTCATGATTAAACAGACCGCCCACCCGCGCATTACGGCGCTTGGCAGGTTTCCCGGCAGCGATCGTTTTGGTGAGACGTCCCGTTATCCGAATGTTGAAAGGGTTTCCGGTGTACTGGCTTTGAGGGTGGAGGCGGCCTTCCTTTATTTCAATGTGCAGAACATCAAGGAAGAGATCCTGCGCATGGTCAATCTGCAGATTCCTTCGGTGACGCTGGTGGTTATCGACCTGTCCACGTCGCCGTATGTCGACCTGGCCGGTGCACGGATGCTGGATGATTTGCATGATATCCTGGCGGAAAGCGGAGTGAGCCTGAAGCTGGCGGAGGTACATGGCGGTGTGCGGGATCTGTTGCGGGCCGAAGGGTTGATCCAGCGCCTGGGAGGATCCGATCGCAGGATGAGTATTGCCGAACTCCTTGACCGTTAATATTTGCTATCGAGGTGGGAGAAAATTGAGGACGGGTTTTTGCGGAAGGCAACAAAAAAGGGGTGCGGCCAATGCCACACCCCTTCTTTGTTGCTATCTGCTCGTTTCCGTGAACTAGAACTTGCTCAGCAGGGGAACGATCAACAGTGATACGATGTTGATGATCTTGATCATCGGGTTGACCGCCGGGCCGGCAGTGTCTTTGTACGGGTCGCCGACGGTGTCGCCGGTTACGGCCGCCTTGTGGGCTTCGCCGCCCTTGCCGCCATGGAAGCCGTCTTCGATCAGTTTCTTGGCGTTATCCCAGGCGCCGCCGCCGGTGGTCATGGAGATGGCAACGAAGATACCGGTTACGATGGTACCGACGATCACGCCGCCGAGAGCCTTGGGACCGAGGGTGAAACCGACAATGACCGGTGCGGCAATCGGAATGAGGCCGGGGATGACCATGGCTTTCAGGGCCGACTTGGTGACGATGTCGACACAGGAGGCATAGTCGGGCTTGCCGGTGCCTTCCATGATTCCCGGGATCTCGCGGAACTGGCGACGAACCTCGGTAACGACCGATCCGCCAGCCTTGCCGACAGCTTCCATGCAGAGGGCTGCGAAGTAGTAGGGCAGCATGCCGCCGATGAAGAGACCGACGATGATATACGGATCGGACAGGGAGAAATCGATGGATTGTCCGGTAAGTTTCAGCTCATCCACATAGGAAGTGAAGAGAATGACCGCGGCCAGACCGGCGGAGCCGATTGCATAACCTTTGGTAACCGCCTTGGTGGTATTGCCGACCGCATCGAGCGGATCGGTGACCCCGCGGACGGACTCATCAAGCTCGGCCATTTCGGCAATGCCGCCGGCATTGTCGGTGATCGGGCCGTAGGCGTCCATGGCCACGACGATGCCGGTGAGGGAAAGCATGGAAACCGCGGCGATGGCAATACCGTAGACGCCGGCGCAGTTGAAAGCAACGATAATGCCGGCGGAGATCACGATGATCGGCAGGGCGGTGGACTTCATGGAGATGCCGAGGCCGGCAATAATGTTGGTGGCATGGCCGGTGGTGGAGGCTTCAGCGATGTGCTTGACCGGGGCGTACTCTGTTGCGGTGTAGTACTCGGTGATCCAGAAGATTGCTCCGGTAACCACCAGGCCGACGAGTGCGGAAATGAAAATGTTCATGGCCGAATAACCGGTGGGGTTGCCTGCCGGGAACATCTCTACGGTAACGAAGTAGAAGGCGATGGAGGCGAGTACGCCAGAAGCGATCAGACCTTTGTAAAGTGCGCCCATGATTTTTTGGCTGCCGCCCAGTCTGACGAAGTAGGTGCCGATGATCGAGGCGACAATGGAGATGCCGCCGAGGATCAGCGGGTAGCTGACGGCACCGGCGAAATTGTTGAAGGCGATGGCGCCCAACAGCATGGCGGCGATCAGGGTGACAGCGTAGGTTTCGAAAAGGTCGGCTGCCATACCTGCGCAGTCACCAACGTTGTCGCCAACGTTGTCGGCGATAACCGCGGGGTTGCGGGGGTCGTCTTCGGGAATTCCTGCCTCGACTTTACCGACCAGGTCGGCGCCGACGTCAGCGCCCTTGGTGAAGATACCGCCGCCAAGACGGGCGAAGATCGAGATGAGCGATCCGCCGAAACCGAGACCGATCAGCTGGCTGACAACATCTTTCACCGGTGCGTCAGGCATGATCTGCTTCAGTACGAGGTAGTAGCCGGCTACGCCGAGAAGGCCAAGGCCGACGACCAGCATGCCGGTAATGGCGCCGCCCTTGAATGCGACGTTGAGTGCCTTGGTAATACCGGACTTGGCAGCTTCGGTGGTGCGGATGTTGGCGCGGACCGAGACGAACATGCCGATGAAACCGGTCAGGCCGGAGAAGATTGCGCCGATGGCGAAGCCGATGGCGGTTTTAAC
>JAJZQA010000286.1 GCA_021810985.1 Deltaproteobacteria bacterium | reverse complement strand
CCTAAGGAACGTAGCCCTTCAGGTACTCGAGCGAGTCGAAAATCAATTCCAGATTTTCTTCCAAAGTGATGCGCAGCGCTTCATGCACCTGGAAATCCCAGGTTTTGCCGAAAATTGTAACGACGTCGGTTTCGGCCTGAATGAGGGTTCGGATATTCTGATCCTTCTCGGGAGTTGACTTTGCTCTCCGGGTGGAACCAAACGCCGCAATTTTAGAGTGGCGGAGTTTTTCCTTCTTCATGTCCTTGAAAAAGGTCACATCCTTCGGATTGCTTCCCGGCCAACCACCCTCAATATAGTGAATACCTAGTTCGTCGAGTTTATGGGCAATTCTGATCTTGTCTTCGACAAGCAGCGACACATCCTCGGCCTGCGTACCGTCACGAAGAGTAGTATCGTAGAGCTTAATCTGACTCATATTTCACCTGTACCGTTCGGGTGTTGAAGTATTACCTCTCAACAGTGACTTCCTTACCGGAAAGTTCGAATTCATCATGCAGAACCCGCACGGCAAGCTCAGTATACTTGGCGTCTATTACGACCGAAACCTTAATCTCGGAAGTAGATATCATCTGAATGTTGATCCCTTCTTTGGCAAGAGTCTCAAACATTCTCGTCGCCACCCCGGCATGACTGCGCATACCAAGACCGACAACGGAAACCTTGGAAATATTATCATCGGTAAGGACGTCCCGGGCATGTATTTCAGCAGCGGCTTCCTTGGTTATCATAAGAGCCTTCTTGAAATCAGCCTTGGTCACGGTAAAGGTAAAATCGGTAAATCCGTCTTCACTGACATTCTGAAGAATCATATCCACCGAGATATTCGCGGCAGAAAGGGGCGAAAGAATTTTGGCGGCGATTCCGGGTTTATCCGGCACCCGCATGACGGCAATTTTTGTTTCATCTTTTGCATAGGTAATTCCAGAGACGAGTATCGACTCCATTTCTTTATCCTCCTTGGTCACCAGGGTTCCCGGATTGTCATTAAAGCTAGAACGGACATGGACATCAACATTAAACTTTTTCGCGAACTGCACGGAACGGATTTGCAGAACTTTTGCCCCCAGACTTGCAAGCTCGAGCATCTCGTCATAGGAAATCCGATCGATTTTTCTCGCGGTTTCACAAATATTGGGATCCGTGGTGTACACACCATCAACATCGGTAAATATTTCACAGACATCAGCCTTGAGAGCGGCAGCCAATGCAACTCCCGAGGTGTCGGAACCGCCCCTGCCCAGGGTGGTTATATTTCCATCACCATCCACCCCTTGGAAACCGGCGGCAATGATGATGGTACGATCATTCAGATCCTGACGGATCTTCTTGTCATTGATCTTCTTGATACGTGCTTTGCTGAAGGAACTATCAGTGAGGATAGAAATCTGATGACCAATGTACGATTTCGCTTTATAGCCCATCGACTTAAGACACATGGCCAAAAGTGCAACGGTTACCTGCTCACCCGAAGACACCAGGACGTCATATTCGCGGGTGTCCGGGAACTCGGTAACTTCATTGGCAAGAGCAACCAGCTTATTGGTTTCACCAGACATGGCGGAAACTACCACGATGACATCATTTCCGGCATCGTAGGTTTTTGCGACACGTTTGGCGACATTGCGAATCCGTTCGACACTTCCAACCGAAGTTCCACCGAACTTCTGAACAACTAGAGCCATTTCCCTTCTCCCATCAAACGTAATAAAATCAACGAGCTTTCACCCACAACAGATTATCTTAAAAAGTTTCATAACAAGAAGACCCGATGAGGTCAAACACTTTTTCCCCTTTCAGAGAAAAGTTCGCCAACTATCTTCTCATAACGGGGTCCCTGACAATAAAAGTCGATCTTTCTGGACGTTTCATCCAATTGAGAAAAAACAATTTTCAGGTTCTCCTCCGGAAGTTCCTGGTCCAGCCTTTCAGCCCATTCCACAAGGCAGACGCCATCTCCATAGAAATAATCTTCAAAACCGAGATCCTGAATATCGCCATCACCATGGAGTCTATACAGATCAAAATGATAGAGCGGAATCCGGCCGGAATACTCATTCAAAAGCGTATATGAAGGGCTTGTCACACAGATCTCCGGCGGTACGTCGTCCCCTGCGGCGACTCCCTGGACAAAGTGAGTCTTCCCTGAACCGAGATCACCAATCAAGGCGATGAAATCTCCGGGCAGGAGCCTTTTGCCGAGTTCCCGGCCAAGAGTGACCGTTTCTTCGACACTATTGCTGACAAGAGAAAACATCCCGTTAGCCCACCATGCTCCGGATCAGATCGATGCGTGAGACAATGCCAACCAGCTTTCCCTGGTCAACGACAGGGAGTGAATGGATCTTTTTATCACACATGAGATCCGCTATTTCAGGCACCTTCGTATTCGGCTCGATGGTCACGGCCTCTTTGGTATAGATATCACCGACGGTCTGAGCCGTCATCCGCTTCAACTCTTGCTCGAACTTTTTTTCACTTTCCAGGTAAATAACCCAATCGAAAAGTGAAATCACCGTGGGGATATGAAAACTTTTGTCCTGTTCGATCAGATCCGATTCCGTAACAATACCGATCAACGCTCCCTTTTCATCAACTACCGGCACACTGCCGATGCGGTGGCGCGTCATAATCTCCGCCAAATCCCTGATTGAGGTTCCGGTGGTTACGGTAACCACATCCTTGGTCATAATATCAAAAGCGGTAAGCATTTCATTCTCCTTTGTGATGTCCTGCATCACGCATGTTTTTATAGGCGTAGGGAAGTCTCTCCAAAACATCACTTGCGGTTAAACCAATTTCACCTTTTTCCCCAGCGACGAGGTCTGCCGCGTGCCCATGAAGAAAAACCCCCAGTCGACAAGCTTCCCGAACCGGATAGCCCTGACCGATGAGCGAAACGATGATACCGGTCAGGACATCGCCCATGCCGCCCGATGCCATTCCCGGATTGCCACTGCCATTGATGGCAATGCTACCATCCGGTGCGGCAATGACGGTCCCGGCGCCTTTGAGAACAAGGTACACGTCGTAGCGTACGGCAAAGTCCCTGGCAGCAGCGATTCGGTCACTCTCAATCTGGGCAATGGAATGACCGGTCAAGCGGGACATTTCGCCGGGATGTGGAGTTAGAACAATAGCGGGAGATTTTTTACCTAGGAGAATAGCCGGATCTGCGGCAACCGCAGTGAGTCCATCCGCGTCTATCACCAGCGGTGCCGGACAGTCCCTCACAAGCCCCTGCACGAAAGCAGCCGTATCCGCGGTACTGGAGATACCCGGTCCCAGGGCAACAGCATCCTTCCCCTCCATTGCCCGGAGCAGGGCGGCAAGATTTTCTTCGCCGAAACACCCTCTCCCGCTATCCTCCAGGGGAAAGGTCATCGCCTCGGTGGTTTTTACCTCCAAAATCGGATTCAGACTTGCCGGGACCGCGAGAGTTACGAGTCCGGATCCAGCCCTGACCGCGGTGTTTGCCGACAGCGAAGCCGCACCGGTCTTGCCCGTTGACCCGGCAACAATCAGACAGTGGCCGTAGCTGCCTTTATGACCGCAACGGTCGCGTATTTTCAGCAGTGGAACGACGTAAGCATTATCCAAATATTCACAATACTCTGCCGCGGCAGCAATCTCATCCGGTAAACCGATGTCAACTGTTTCAAGCCGGCCGGTGTAGGCTTTGCCAGAGAT
>JAJZQA010000285.1 GCA_021810985.1 Deltaproteobacteria bacterium | reverse complement strand
ACGTCGCTACACTAGGTTCTACCCCGGCATATGCCCTGGAATATACGTACAGCATAACCGCTTGCAAAAGTGGACAGGGGTACTTTTTACTTATTGACAACTGACAACCATATCAGGTTCACGTATCCAAGGAGGTAACAATGAAAAAACTTGTCTTGTCAGCTGTGATGGCCCTGTCAATTTTCGGTATCACCGATGCTTTTGCCGCGGAACTTCAGATGTCTGATTCAGCAAAAACCAAAAGCGTAACAGAAATACAAAAGGCTGTGCCTGAAAAACTTGAAAATGAGGTAAAAACGCAGAAGACAGTTCCTTACAAAGTTAATCGTATTGATAAGAATGTAGCAAAGCTTGCCAAAGCTGTCCTTCCCAAGGTGATTTATCCCACCATGACCCACCATTTGGGCTATGAAGGCTCAAAATTCTCGATCACTGTTCGCTTCAATACGGATATGGACCGGAATACTGTCATTGCAGGCAGCACGGTGATATTCGATTTTCCCAAGGCAGCAAACGCAGCCGGGCAGATCACCTGGACAAACGACCGGGAATTCAAATGGGTACAGCAGAGCAATAGAAGATTTGATATTTGTAACTACGATCCTGACTGCGAATTCAAACTCACCCTGACCGATGGAATTCTGTCAAAGGAGGGACTGAAACTTGATGGCGATAACGACAACAAACAGGGTGGTAATTGTACGATCTGGTTTATTGATTTAGGGTAAATTGAGGTAAGCCCAGCGTTCAGGCCCCCCCACTTGTTTATAAGTTTCTATTTCCTTTGGAGAACAAGGCATGGCACATCTGGGACAAATAATGTCGCGGGTGCACTGTGAAAATTCGGGAGGATCTATTTATTGTTAATGAGGGGAAAATAGTTCTGTTCCAAATGGACCCCCAAATGGATTAGAAATATATTTGAGTGATATACGCCGCGCGGCGCCTGAAAAATGGAAGACGATAGTCAGTCAGCCAATGTCATTCTGAATACCAGAAAGAGAGTTATTGCCCTGGATTCCCAAAAATCTGCCAGGTGATCTCCCGGTCGTTCATGTTTCGGACAGCTCGGACTGCGGGTCAGGTTGCGGGAAGGCTATCGTGTCCGCGGTCCGGAAACCGGTCCATAGTTCCTGAAGTTCCTGAATGATGACCGCAAGAAATCCGGCGGGGAAGAGGACAAAGAGCGGCAAGGCATACCAGGTCCCGCGCTGCCAGGCGAATGACAGGGGCAGCAGGCTGTAGAGCAGGAAGAGAGAGTTGAGCAACAGGTACTGGAGCCCTTTCTGGCGATAGAGAAAAGCCTGGCGCGGCAGGATACTCTTACCGGTGATGCCGAATTTCGGGGTCCGCTCGAAGAAACCGCCGCTGCTCCACAAGCCCCGCAGTACGGCCAGGGAAATACTCGGTGCGAGACCGATGCTCACCACGGGCAGAAGGAGAAAACGCCAGAGGGAGCCTTTGCCGCGGTTTGCAGTCAGATAGACAAAGAAGTACGCCATGATGGCACAGCTGGTGGCAATAAAGAGCGGCAGATCCAGCCGCAGCATCTGCCACGGGCCGACCCCGATCCGGTAGACGATGGTCGGGTAGAGCGTCAGGAAGATTACCGTGCCAAGCAGCCAGCAGATGTTTGCCAGCAGATGAGTCAGCGCCTCGCATTTCACCGCGAGCGGCAGATTTCGCGACAGGAGCCGCGGCAGAATCTTGCGGGCGGTCTGCACCGAACCCTTTGCCCAGCGCTGCTGCTGGCCGCGGAATGCGGCCAGGGTCACCGGCAGCTCGGACGGCACCTCATAGTCATCGAGATAGACAAAGCGCCAGCCCGCCAGCTGCGCCCGGTAACTCAGATCAAGATCCTCCGTAACCGTATCCGCTTGCCAGCCGCCGGCGTCCGCGATCGCTTCTCGCCGCCAGATCCCGGCGGTACCGTTGAAATTGAAGAACAATCCCCTGTGAAATCTGACCTGATGTTCGATGCTGAAATGGGGGCCGAGCAGGAGCGCCTGCACCCCGGTCAGCCACGAGTGCTCGGCGTTGCAGAAGCCCCAGCGGGTCTGGACCATGCCGACCCGCGGATGGTGAAAATGGGGGATGGTTTGGGTAAGAAAGTCCGGAGCCGGGATGAAGTCGGCATCAAAGATGGCCACGAATTCACCGCGGGCCTCCTTCAAGCCGGCAGCCAGCGCCCCGGCCTTGAAGCCGTCGCGCTGGCTGCGTCGGTTATGGCGGATGCAAATGCCCAGATTCTGCCAGTGAGCCACCCTCTGCGCTACGATGGCGCTCGTGTCGTCGCTGGAATCGTCCAGGACCTGGATTTCCAGCCGCTCGGCCGGCCAATCCAGGCGGGCCACCGCGTCCAAAAGCCGTTCAGCGACGAAACGCTCGTTGAAAATGGGCAGTTGAACGGTTACCGACGGCAGGTTTTCGGGCAGGGCCGGGACCGGTTGTGCTGGGGTCCGGCGCTGCAGCCACCAGTTGATCAGCAGCCAGATACGATGGAGGCCATAAAGGGAGAGTGCTCCTAAGGCGGAGAAGTGAACGAGTGTGGCAGCGGTGTTTACTTCAGGGGTCATGGTGGCTGGTCTCGTATAATTTATAGATTTTCCTTGAACATCCGGGCCTTCAGCACCCTTGCCGGGTGGTGGTTTTTTTGTTCTGCCTGCAGCAGTTCCCGCCCGATAACCCAGAGGATCTTCGTTCCGGCCCGCACCACCCCGGACAGGGTCCGGCTGATCTTGGATTCTCCCGCCAGCCGCACATGATAGGGCAGCGGAATTTCCTGCACCCGCAGTCCCGCTTTTACCGCCCGGATCTGCATCTCCACGGTCCAGCCGAAGTTGCGATCCTCCATCCGCAGTTCCGCCAGTGCCGGCCAGGTTATCGCCCGCATCGGTCCCAGGTCCTGGTAGTCATGGTCCCAGATCAGCCGGATCAGGCGGGTTGCCAGCCAGTTGCCGAAACGCTGCTGGGGACTCAGCGCCTTGCTCGCTACGGTCACCCGCCGCGCCAGCGCCAGGTCGGCCGCGCCAGCGAGCAGCGGCGCCAGCAATGCCGTCAGGTTTTCCACGCCGTCACTGCCGTCGGCATCGGCAAAGGCGACCACGTCGGGCGGATTGCCGGCAAGTGCGGCAATTCCGGCCAGACAGGCGCTGCCGTAGCCGGGCAGCGGCTCGTGAACCACTTCCGCGCCGTGTGCCCGGGCAACAGCCGCGGTTGCGTCGCTGGAACCGTTGTCCACCACCACGACCCGGGAAACTCTTGCCGGAACCCGGTTCAATACCGTGGGGAGCGATAACTCCTCGTTGCGGGCCGGGATGATCAGCGCCACGTCACCGGAACCGGTCGTCATGTTGCTTCTGTTGTCAAATGGCACTATTCGGTGACCGCCTTTTCAGGTATCCGACTTCTGTAGCGCCGGTAGAACACCGGAAGGAGAGAAACGGCAACGATCAGAGCGATGCCCAGCAGTGCGGTTGGCGACAGGTTGCCCCGGATCAGCCCCAGCAGTGAGCTGGAAAACACGATGAAGGCAACGCAGGCCGGCAGCATGCAGAAAAATGTCGCCAGAGCATAATGGCTGAACGGAACTTTGGTCAAGCCAAATGCGTAATTCAGCAGATTGAAGGGAAAGGCCGGGATCAGGCGGGTAAAGGCCACCACTTTCCAGCCGTGCTGTTCCACCTCCCTGTCGAGCTTTGCCCA
>JAJZQA010000284.1 GCA_021810985.1 Deltaproteobacteria bacterium | reverse complement strand
AGAAAATGACCGATATGATTGGCGCCGGCGGCAAGACCAAGTTCCTGGCCCTCAAGACCAAGACGCCCTTCCTGGATATCAACCATGGCCGTTCCCATCACTATGCCGGATACGAGGGGATGGTAACTTTTGCCAAACAGCTGGACCTGACCGTCAATAATCCCATCTGGCCGGTGCTGAACGGGAAAGCCCCCTGGGAAAAAAATGCGGAAGAGCTGGAAACCGACATCTTGTCCGCGCTGGAGCATGCGGAGCGGTTTCTCTCCGAAAACATGAAAGAATCGCGGGTCATCATGCCGACCAAGAACGCCACGGTCAATCCGCAGAAGAATTCCCCCGCTCTCGGTGCGACGCTGGCTTTCCTCGGGATCGATCAGATGCTCGGTCTGCTCCATGGCGCCCAGGGCTGCTCCACCTTTATCCGCCTGCAGCTGTCGCGCCACTTCAAGGAGCCGATCGCGCTCAATTGCACCAGTATGAGCGAGGATACCGCGATCTTCGGCGGCTGGGAAAACCTCAAGAAAGGTCTGAAAAAAGTCATCGAAAAATTCAATCCCGGCGTGGTCGGGGTGATGACCTCCGGTCTGACCGAAACCATGGGTGACGACGTGCGGAGCGCTATCTTCCAGTTCCGGGAGGAGAACCCCGAATTGGCGGAGGTGCCGGTCATTCATGCCTCCACTCCGGACTACTGCGGTTCGCTCCAGGAAGGCTATGCCGCCGCGGTCGAGGCGATCTGCGCCACCCTGCCGGAGGCCGGCGAGGTGATTGCGAACCAGGTGACCATTCTTCCGGGAGCTTTCCTGACCCCGACGGATGTGGAGGAGCTGAAGGAGACCTGCGAGGCTTTCGGCCTCGACCCGGTGGTGATTCCGGATATCTCCTGCGCCTTGGACGGCCATGTGGACGATACCGTTTCCGCCCTGTCCGTCGGCGGAATTCCGGTCGAACGGATCAGGCAGGCCGGACGGAGCGCCGCGACGCTCTATGTGGGGGATTCACTGGCAAAGTCCGCGCGAAAACTGACCGAACGCTTTGGGACTCCGGCCTATGGCTTCACCTCCATTACCGGCTTTGCCGAAGTGGATCTGTTCATGGAAGCCTTGGCGGCAATCTCAGGGCAGCTGATTCCCGAGAAGTTCCGCCGCCAGCGCAGCAGGCTCATGGATGCCATGGTCGACTCCCATTACCAGTTCGGCAACAAGAAGATCACTCTTGCCCTGGAAGGCGACCTTCTGAAGGTTATGGTGAATTTCCTGGCCGGCATGGGCTGCCGGATTCAATCCGCCCTGTCAGCGACCAGAGTGCGGGGGCTGGACGCCCTGCCGGCGGAGAACGTCTACGTCGGCGATCTGGAAGATCTGGAAGGGGTGCTTGCCGGAAGCAGCCTGCTGGTTGCCAACAGTAACGGCCGCCAGGCAGCGGCAAAGATGGGCGGCATTCCCCATCTGCGGGCCGGGCTGCCGGTCTTCGACCGCCTTGGCGCCCATCAGAAAATGAGGGTCGGCTACAAAGGAGCCATGAATCTGCTCTTCGAAACGGCCACAATCTTCCAGGAAAATGCCAAGGAGGCGCAGAAGTTGGCGCACAATTAAAACAGGATATCCACAGATTACACAGATTGAGTAAAAAATCAGGAAGCCGTTTAAAGGTTCATGACTTCTTGGAGAATGCCGTTTCTGGTGAAGAATAATCGGTGAAATCTGTGGATGACAAAGGGGTTACCAATGAAAGTAGCATTTACCAGTTCAACCGGCGAAATGATTGATCAGCACTTCGGCATGGCAAACAGCTTCTGCGTCTGGGAGATCGGACCGGATGATGCCCGATTTCTGGAGACGGTTCCGGTCGTACAGTCTGGTGATGATGAAGAGGACAAGATTTCATCGCGCGTTGCCGTGTTGGGTGACTGTGCCATCGTCTATACCATGCAGATCGGCGGTCCGGCCGCGGCGAAAGTGGTTGCCAGCAAGGTTCACCCGATGAAAACGGGCACAGAGACCAGCGTGACGGAAATCGTCGAGAAACTCCAAGAAGTTTTGCGGGGCAATCCGCCTCCCTGGATGAGGAAGGCCATGAACAAGGGCAGTATCCCGTCTTTCATGGAGGATTAAGAAAGTCGAGAGATTGGGCAGCACTGACGCAGGATCGGGCAGGAGGCTATCCTGACCCAAAAACAAAAACAAGATGGAGGAATAGTATCATGGCTTACATTACCGGATTAACCAGAGACAAAAAAGAGTGGACGCCCGAATTCGTCATGTCCATCGACGAAGAAACCTGTATCGGCTGTGGCCGCTGCTACAAGGTCTGTGCGCATGACGTACTTACTTTTGAAGAGGTGGACGAGGACGATTCCGCGAAAATGTTCATGAAGGTCGAAAATCCCGGCAATTGTGTTGGTTGCATGGCCTGTGGCAGGACCTGTTCGAAAAAGTCGTTCAGCTTTGCTCCGGTAGAACTGTAACAGTCCGCTGGATGCAGCAGTATGAAGTCACACGGGGACGCAAGAGGCGGGAGTGAGTATCGAAGAAAGTTCGTATTGCTGTATGGTGAGCCTGTTCTGCCTTCTTCTTGCTGCTCGTTTCTTGCGTCTCACGTTGTAAAGGAGGAGATACCATGCTGATCGCCGTTGCTTCACGGGATGGGAAAGAGATTAATGAGCACTTCGGTCATGCCGAGCTCTTTTATGTATATGAGGTTGAGGGAGATTCCGTTACCCTGAAGGAAGAGGTGCGGGTGGAAAAGTACTGCTCGGACGACCCTGATCACGGCCTGCGGAAACCGGTTCTCTCCACTACCGCGGAGGCGCTGAAAGAATGCCGGGCGCTGATTTGCGCGCAGATTGGTCAGGCGCCCCAGATGGAGTTGGAACAGTTGGGTGTTGAAGTTTATGCCGCGCCCGGTCCGATTCGGGAAACCTTGGTGGAATTGGCGAAAGTCATCTAGTTTTCATCCGGAAACTCCGGTAGACGTCAAGAGGGACGGAGCGGGGCTTTCACGAAGCCTCGCGTGCGGACCGGCGACAGGATCGAGGGAACACGCCTGTCTCCAAGGTACTACCTCGTTTGCCGGTGTCGTCCGGCGTCCGATTGCGTGGGGCTTCGGGGAAGTCCCGCTCCGGCCCCAACCGGCACTTCCCGGATGAAAACTATCTAGTGCATGTAACACTTGTTTTTTCGCAGGCAACCCCTCCAAACCTCCCCTTGTCAGGGGAGACGTAAAGGCATCCGCCCTGTCAAGGGGGGACTGAGGGGGTTGAATTCAGGTGCTACATTGCGCACTGAATTAGACAGAGCGGAATGTTCCTATATGACTATTTCTTATAATCATTGCAATCTGCCGCCGTGGGTCATCGCCTCACGTCATTTCAATGAAAACCCTCAGTCCATCGAACTCATGGGGGTTCGTGAAGCAAACCGCTTTCTCTTCCAGCGACTGGAGGAGATCCTCGCGGCTGATGAGCGGGCGGAATTTTTCAATGACTACATGTCGGTGAAATTCCAGCTTCATCAATGGGAAGAGCAGACCAGCGTGAAGGCCCGTAAAAGCATCAAAAACAGTTACCTGCGCTTTCTTCGCGGCTGGGGAATGGAATCCAACTCCATCGAGGGTGCGGTGCTCAAGGGTTGGGTGGAAAGCCGCATCGGGCTGCCCCCCACCTTCCATAAGGTGAAAATCACTGACGTCCATTCCGAAGAGTACCTCGT
>JAJZQA010000283.1 GCA_021810985.1 Deltaproteobacteria bacterium | reverse complement strand
CCCGGTTCGCTGGCACGTCTGATGAATGATCTCTATCATTATATCTATCGTGATCTGGCCCACTTTGCGTCAACGAAAAACTCTTATTCGACACTGACTGCCATTGATCACAATCGAACCGGTCGGCGTGCTACGCTTGTGCACTTTACCCTGCGCCCGCTCTACGCCTTTTTTCACCGTTACCTGGTACGCCTCGGCTTTCTCGATGGACTTGCCGGGTTTGTCATCTCGGTCATGGAGGCCCATTGCGTTTTCATGAAATACGTCAAGTTATATGAAATTCAACAGAAATTGCGACGCGTTGACCGATGACATTGATTCAATACGCACCTGTAATGATCGGGCGGTAGCGGTGCAAGGAATGAAGATCCTGCTGGTTAATAACGATAAGGGCTGGGGTGGCGGGCAGCAGCATCTGCTGATTTTGGCGGAGGAACTGCAGCGACTCGGATGTTTACCGCACTTTCTTTGTCGAGGCAATTCACCCTCGGCGAAAAACTATGTTTCCCGGGGCTTCCCGGTATGGCCTTTATGGGGAGCGGGAAATAGTTTTTTTCGTTCCATCCGTAAAACCGCCGAACTGTTTCGTCGGGAATATTTTGATGTGGTAGTTGTGGCCAGGGAACATGATTTGTCCCGCACCGTGGTTGCCCGTAAACTTGCCTTCCCGTTCCGGAAGGCGGGAAAACTGGTTATGTCCTTTCATACCGCCACCAGTAAGAAGCAGTTTTTCCTCGGTTCGGTTGACGCAGTTACCTGTGTTTCTTCGTACATTCGGGATAAACTCCGTGCCTCCAACAAGAACATCGCGGCTCCGATTGCGGTAATCGGTAATGGTATCCATGTCGATGACGGGCCTGCTGCCGGGAAATTTTCTCTCCAGAGGGCGCGACGGTTCTTTCCTTCTGCCGGCTTTCCTTTGATCGGGATGGTGGGTGCTTTTTTTAAGAATCAGATCGAGTTGATAGAAACTATCCCTCTTTTGCAACAGAACTTTCCAGGGATTATGGTTGCTTTGATAGGGGATGATTCAGACTCAGGACTGACGAGCCCTCTGCTTGACCGGGCTCGTCAATTGGGGGTGACGGATAACCTGATTTTTACCGGGGCGGTTCCCCACGACCGCATGCCTGATGTTTACCATGACCTTGACTTGTCGGTTAGCACTTTCAGGAACGAAGGGTTTGGGCTTGTTCACCTGGAAAGCCTGGCCGCGGGCACACCGGTAGTTGTCTATGACGAAGGTGGTCAGGTGGATATCTTCAAAAGTAGTGATGCCGGTATTCTGGTTTCTGGAGGACCGGAAGGTTTTGCTGTTGCGGTCACCGACCTGCTGCAAGATCATGAGAGGCGTTTCGCCATGGGAAGAGCTGGCTTTCGATTGGTAAAGAGTAAATGGACCGTTAAGGAAATGGGCAGGGAGTACTATGAGCTGTTCCAGCGTTTGTTTGTATAGTTGTTTTTTAATTTTCGCAAAATGGCTCCGGATTTAGCCAACTTCAAAATGACCGGATTGTCATCACAGATCGCGGAGGCATTGCAATGATAAGCGGGGTTGGGGTAAGCGTGGTGATTCCTAACTATAACGGTGCACAACTCCTTGAGCAGAATCTTCCTTCGATTATTGCGGCTCTCAATCACTGGGGGGGTGAAAATGAACTTATTGTGGTGGATGATCACAGTACAGATGCAAGTTGTCAAATGCTATCTGAACGCTTCCCTCAGGTCCGTTTGTTGGTAAATGCGTCAAACTTGGGTTTTTCCAAGTCCTGTAATAGTGGTTTCGCCATTGCTCAGTATTCCATCGGGATCTGTATCAATAATGATGTGAATGTAGAAGTCGGTTTTATCGCACCACTACTGAAACATTTTGTTGAAAACGATGTCTTTGCGGTTACACCAAACATCCTGGCTGAACGTGAGGGTCGGAATCAGGGGATAGTCTATGGCCTTTACGGGAAGGGGTTCCTTAAAGGGTCCTTTGCACCACTGGAAGTGCGTGGCAATGCACGGGAAAACCTCTATGCTATTGGTGCATGTGTAGCGTACGATATGGCTAAATTCCGGGCGCTTGGCGGTTACTCGGAGATGTTTACTCCATATCTTTTCGAAGACGTTGATATTTCTTATCGGGCGTGGAAAAGGGGCTGGAAGAGTCTCTATGAACCGGGGGCAACAGTTTATCACTATTCTAGCGCGACGATCGGCAAAACGAAAAAAAGAGTGAAGAGGACAATCTATTTCCGTAACCGTTTTCTTTTTCATTGGGTAAACCTTTCTGATCCTGCATACGTACTGAAGAACATACTTATTACTCTGTTCCGCCTCTTGGTAAGTTTTTTGTGGTTGAACTTTACCTATTATTCGGCTTTTTTTGGCGCTCTTCGTCGCTGGAATGATGTCGCTGCCCTTCGATCAGCTGAACATGAATTTAGAAAGCTCGGCGACACAGAGATACTCCGTCGCACTGCACGGAGGACTTGCGATGTCTGAGAACTTGGCTGGAGAGTCGACTAACCCTGCCACAGGCGGATCGCGCGATACTTTCCTCAGGAAAACCTCCGCCCCCGGTCTTCCTGTAATCAGTGTGATAACTGTTGTTTTCAATGGTGTCAAGGAACTGGCCGCGACCATTCATAGTGTGACGAGTCAGGACTATGGAAATGTGGAATACCTCGTCATCGATGGCGGTTCCACCGATGGGACCCTGGACGTTATCCGTCTTCATGAACGGGAGATCGATTACTGGCTGAGCGAACCAGACAGTGGGGTGTACGATGCCATGAATAAGGCAATCGATAAGGCCTCCGGAGACTGGTTGCTGTTCCTTGGGGCAGGTGATTTGCTTTTAAATTGTCTTCACAAGGTAGCGCCACTTCTGTGTGACCCCTTCACGGTTTACTATGGTGACGTCTACATGCCTGGTAAGCACCGCCTTTATGACGGCAGGTTCAGTCCACACAAACTGAGCCGTATAAACATACCGCACCAGGCGACATTCTATCCGAAGTCACTTTTCGATGAATACCGCTTTGATTTGCGATATCCCATTCTGGCTGATTACGACTTGAATATTCGGGCCTTTTGTGGCAATAAATTCATGTATTGTTATATTCGCATATTGGTCACCATCTATGAAGATCGGGACGGGATGAGTTCTGTTATTCAGGATATGGCCTTTAATCAGGATAGATATTTGATTCTACGTGACAATTTTGGCTTTTTGACAGGGTATGAATACCGGGTGCGTGAGTTATTTCGTATTTTTGAACGGAAGGTGCTCCGAAAGTTTACCTCGATCCTGAAAAAGAAGCTGCGCAACTCTTGTCATGCATAAAATGAGTCTCCACCGTAATCCGCTACTTGAACCTGCCACAGGAAAATACTATGACAAACGCACAGCTTGAAACACTACGTGACCAATATTGTTGTAAGAAGTTTTCCTGTTTAAAATGCTTTATTAATATGGACACTGCGACCTGAACTCATTAGTGAATGGCATTGCGAATTTGGTTGCAGCAACGAAATGTTGTGATTTTGAAAAAGGTGTCGTTTTAAAAACAGTAGCATCAACGGGAGAGGGCTGTTGCGCTCAATAATTCTCATTGTTAAAGCTGTATATTATAGGGTGAAATCTCGTCTGCCTCGTATTGCCTCAGAGGTAGATATGTTTGGTCGCAAGTCATCAATTAAGCTTTTATTCAGTGGTGAATTTAAGTTGTTTTTGGAACTTATTTGCAACCCCTTGAATATCGT
>JAJZQA010000282.1 GCA_021810985.1 Deltaproteobacteria bacterium | reverse complement strand
CGTGGCAGAGAGCAAGTCGTCCTGCCATCCAGCATACGATGCGGACGAAAAACAGAGTATGACAGCAAGTATTGCCACGAGTTGCTTCTTGTTTTTTTTCATCTTCTACCCCCTCATATGCCCGAACTGGACATAGATCACCACTGAGTCCTGTCTCCATCAGGTCGAGACGTGTCAAATCCACCCCCCTGTTGAAATTCATGTAGAGAGTATTGTTCTGGTGTTGTTTCACCTTTCAGGAGACGCACCGTGCGGTATGTGCGATCTTCCAATTCCTCGGCTGATGCTACGCCTGCCGATATTGGCACAAAGTCTTCCTTGCCTTTCTGTATCAAGATAAGTGTTGGTGTGATGGTAATGCCAAATCGGGACGCCATTGCCGGCTGCTGAGTAATGTCGACGTGTTTCACTACCCAGCCGGTATTCGCGGAAAACCACTTCAGAATCTTGTCCTCAGCGTCACAGTAGCCGCAGTCTGGCTTGGTGAAGACGACCAGCGCAAAATTGTCCTGGTTCTGCCGCAAAACCTTTTTCCGTGCCTGTTTCTCCATCGCTGATTTTGCCAGGTTGCCAGGTGTTGTAATGGGGTAGTCGGCTTTAACGGTCAGCTCCGGGTACTTTTGCCATACGTAGTCGGAGGTGTTTGCGAAAGCTAGAGACTTCTTCCGTGCGATCTCACTCATCTGGTAGTACTCTTTCACATTCGCTTCCGATGGCTGCCGGACTGCCTTTGCTCGAAATCCGTCAAACAGTTCCTGGAATTCCGCCGGATCCATATCCCATATCTGGTTGTAGGTGTACTCTTTGAGGGATGGATATTTTCTGGGTTTCTTCTTTACCGTTGGCGGGTCGGCAGCTGGCTTTTTTTCTTCCGGATCTTCCTGCTTTTTATCGCGGTCGTACCACCACCAACCTTTCTGCGAATCGGTATAGTAGTCCGCATTGGCTGGTACCGGGAAACTGAGAAGAAAAGCAATAAAGATGATCATCAGAGTAGAAAAATATCTCATTGAATTTCCACCTGTATTTTGGGGAGGATGTTCTTGACCAGACCCCGTATCTGACTTCCCTTGCGTCGCTCGAGTGTCGTTGCATCGACACCAAAAGCCCTGGACAGGAATGGCACATAGAAGCCTGGCAGAGATCTTCCCGTACCTGTAATTATGGTGACAGGCGCCTGGTAGTAACCTTCCTTCATCATCGCAATGCACACGTCGCCGCGTTCTCCGAAACGCCTTACGATGCTATAGAGCCAGTTTCTGCGGACAGCTTCGTCTCCATCAGCCGTGATAAGATCAAGTTGGTGGCCGGCGACCTCTTTTACTGCTTTCCAAACCAGCTTCTCACTGACCCAAACAAACCCATCAGCAATTGAGTAGGCATGCCACAAGCCCTTTAATTCAGGATCTTTGATGACAATATTGATTCTCTCCGCGATATACGTCAGCACTGCGTCCAGATTTAACCATTCCGGGAGCTTATGCGCATGTGGCACATACATGCTGCCCGGTTCCAGGTTCCGGGCAATCCCGGAATCATCATTTTCAACTGCAATCGGCTCGGCTACGGATTCAATCCCACTGTTTTCCGTAATGAGGTGCGTTGGCTGGATAGCGTCAATACTTTTGACGTCTCGCGATGATGCATTAGCAAGCATTCCGGCCAGTTCCAACTTTCTGACTTCCTGGTCGGCCTCTTTAAGCGCTGTTGGCAGGTGATGATTGGTTGCAAGATCATGATGGTTCTGCACGGCTCGTTCAAGCTCAGCGCAGTTACCCAACTGCAGGAATTCCGGGATCCCCATGAGAAGCAGACCGGACGTTACCGGGTGATCCGATTTCCGGTAGAACTTGCTGTATTGAGCCGGAATCTTTCCAATGTCATGGGCTAAGGCGATGATCATGGCATCAGGATGCATGGAGTCATGCTGGAATTTAGCGATATAGCGCTCTGTTACGGCCAGGCTGTGTTTCCATAACGGGATTTTGGCGAGATATTCGTAAGACTCTTCCCCGTATTTCCTCTCCTGTTCATTATCGTTTGCGTATATCCCCCGGCCAACGACGGACGGGCAGTCTCCGTCAACGTCCAGCATCTGCAATAGTTTTTCGATTACGATGCGGCGGTTGCCACGCACACTTGGTTTTGCCACGTAAGCGTTATAGAAAGCATTGATTTCTGGGTGTTTGAAAACCGGGCGGGGACGCTTGGTTTTGGCTGGCTCAGGCTCAGGCTCTCTCCAGATCCGGGAGATGAGGGCGAGAGGAATCACCGTGTCTGTCCATAATTCGCTTATTTCTTGGAGGCTTTTCCTCTCAAGGTTTTCAATCGTTTGCTGGAAACCGAGTGCGACTGCCACCTCAGGGTCGAAGGTTGTTTGCAGATCTGGCGATTTCTGGTTCGTTTTTGACAAAAGTAGCTTGCAGCCGTATCCAATCATGACCAGACCAGTCGCACCAGAGAGATAGTAATAAGAGTTCATAAGATATCTCCCGCGGCAACCTCATCTTCCTCACCATAATGTTGTGAGGTTCCCATCCGTGGTGCTTCAGGGAAGATTATTTTGACTCTTGCTCCAGGAACTTTTGTGGTCAGTCCTTTCCATCTTCCGGAATAGGTCTGCAGCAAGAACTCGCGCAACTGCATGCTTTGTACGTCATATGATTTTATTGCGTCTTGCTCAACTTCCCGGGTGGTCACCTGGTTTGCGCTGTAGATGCCAGTCAAGACGCTTTTTGTGCCGAAGTGGCGGGTTACGTACTCTGATGTATCGGCATCAGGGCAACGCAGAAACAGTTTCGTGTTGCAGTTGTTGAGAATTATCTTGGCGAAGTCCTCGCCGAGAACGGCTGACAATTGGGCGATGTCCTGAACGAAAAAGGTTGTCATGACGTTCGCGGATCCGGCCATTGCGGGGATCGCTTCTATTCCCGGGTAGAGGACTTTCTGCGCTTCATCGATGAAGATGGACATAGGGATCTTAAACTTTTCCTTTTGTGACCCGTATGTTCGGCCTATGCATTTTTGCACCATGGAGAGAAGCACTCTACCCAGGGCGTTGGCTGCGTCCGCAAATAACAGGGAGCCGGTGTGAATAACAATGATGACCCTTTTCCCTTCTTCAATTCGCTGAATGAAGCGATTCGTGTCGGCTTGGCCGATGATCCTGCCGATATTGCCGATCGACAGGTGCATCAAGGCCACGGAGAGGGACATGGAAACTTTGGCGTAATGTTCGAGAGAGTTTCCCAGGAGGTTATCGATAATACTTGCGATACGTAGTGCTTCCTCGCCGCCAATCCCATGGAGCGCGTCCCGGCTCTCTTCAAGGCTTTTACGTTGAATGCTCAGCCTGATGTTGTCAAAGTTCAAGTTTGGCAGGCGGCCTTGATGTCTGGCGATGATAGTGATGGCGGTTATCGCTGCCGTGGCCAACATGACAGCTACATCTTTGAAGAAGGGCTCCTTGCTCGGGGGAATAGCTGCGGCAATGTGATCTGCCAGTTCGTTGACTGAAAAGTAGTACGCCATTGGGTCAACCAAGGCTGATAGCTCCGGGTAGACGGGCGTGATTACCTGAAGTTCTTCGAGTCTCCCGTATTTTCGGGCAGAGTCGTAAATTTTGGACAGGATGTCTTGATCACCCTTCGGATCGAGGTAACAGATGCTGTACCCTTTTGCCAAATCCTGGTCGATCATATGTTCCGCAAGTCTCGTCTTGCCGACACCGGTTGTGCCGACTACGATCATTCCCCGT
>JAJZQA010000281.1 GCA_021810985.1 Deltaproteobacteria bacterium | reverse complement strand
TTCCGATCCTGATTGCCGGCCATCAGCGAGATGCCGTGAGACGATTGGAGGAACTCGGCAGCTTCCTTGTCGTGGCATTGCTGACAGGTTTCGACTACTTTCCGTTTGTCTTTTTTCCAGGAAGTCATCTCATGGATTGCGCTATGGCAGTCGCTACAGTTAATGCTGTTGAGCATGTGCACGCTTGCGTAATGTTCACTGGTTTCTTTTTTGTGGCAGCGGACACACTGGACCTTTTCCGGAGGAATTGCACCAGAGGAGTGTTTGTCCACATCGACAATGGCGATATGGCAGCTGGTACAGGAATTTTTGCCATGCACGGAAGAGGCAAAGGTTGCCGAATTGATCTTTTCTTCGTGACATTGCAGGCAGGTTGATGAGTTGATCGACATGGCCTGCTCGGCGGATGCAGGACACGCCACAATAAGTGCAAGCATCGCTAACAGCGGGAAAAAGGTAAAAGCACGCTGCATAGTTCTTCTCCTTCTGGTTGGTAAAGGTCTAGTCGGCACGGATATCCCTTGTTTTAGCAGAAAAAATCCAAACTGAAAATAGTATATATGGGAATATGGAAATTAATATTATCGCCGGCGACATCCGGCACCAATCGTTTTACGCACGAGGTTGCTGATGACCGCCATGGGGGGAAGGAGAGTCGGGTAGCGGCGCTTTTCAACAGACAGTCAGTCAGGACGGGAATCTTTGCCATCTTGATATTTTCTTACAAAGTCTTGCTCAGGAAACCTCCAATGTCAAGCTCCGCCGAGAAAATATGGCGTAATTACACGAAGATTTTGCCCATTCCGTGACTGTTTGTTTCTGTGGTGAAGACCGTGCCGAAATTGGTACAAAGCGCTGCTGCACGGCAGAGGAAAATTTTTTTTCTTGGCATGTAAACCGAATATCCAGTACATTCGTTACCCGTTACAAAGCGACGGGATCCCATCCAGGTCCAGATCCGTAAAAATCGAATACATAGATAGCCGATACTACTAAACCGTTCGCGCGGGCGGGGCGGAAAGCTCACAGGGTCTCCAGAAGACAGCCGGGTTGCCGAAATATCTGACGATATTCAGCACCCGGCATTTTATTTTCCGACCGGGGGCTGCAATCACACCAAAGAAGGAGCAGTCCTATGAAAAAACTTTTGTGTTGTCTGGCACTTGCCGCCACTCTCCCCGTGCCCCATGCCTTTGCCTCCAACGTCGACTTTAACATTGGTATCAATGTAGGTACCAGGCCGGCGGCCGTTGTTCCGGTCCCAGTCCCGCCCCCGCCGGTCTACCATGAGCCGGCTGTCGTGTACGACGAGCCGCCACTCTTTATCGAGCCGCCCGAACTGGGCTTTCATGTGGCGGTCGGCGTCTCTCAGGACATCTATTTTGTGGGCAACAGTTATTATCGATTCCATAATAACGTCTGGTATCAGGCCCCTTACTATGGTGCCCCATGGGTAGTGACTCACTATCGCACTCTTCCCTGGAAGCTGCGCAAACATTCCTATAAAAAGATCCGTCACTATCGTGATGCGGGGTACCGGCATTACCGTCAGGGAGGAAATCCCTACTGGGAGCGTCATCAGTTCCGTCCGAAGCATGAAATAAGGGAGGCGCGCAGGGCCGAACGACATGAGAGGAAGCAGGAGTGGAAACACGTTCGCGATGGAGGAAGGGATTCGTGGGGCCATGGCGGCCGGGACGGCCGGCGGCACGGTGATAATTAGGTTCTCCTGTCAAGCTGTATCTCAAATGAAAAAAGGCCGCCTGCTGACTGAAGGCGGCCTTTTCCAATGCTGAAGCTCTCTTTTGTGGGGCCAGGTCCCGCAACCTGTATTTTTAATCTCTCCCTTGAGGGGGCGGGTGATTCAAGCTGCTTCTTCCCTCTCGATATAAAGAAAATCTCCCCGCCGTCCCTTAGTGGGTCACCGGTTGTATAGAATTCCTTCCGCAGCCCTGATCCCGCTGGCCCAGGCGCCGGTGATGCCGCGCGAAGTCCCGGCGCCATCACCGACCATATAGACATTACCGCTAACCCGGAAATTTCGATCCAGAAAGGCTGGTTTGTTCGCGTACATCTTGATCTCGGGATAGTACATGATGGTGCTCGGGTGAAGGATGCCGGAGATAATGGTGTCGAGTTTCTTCATGGCCGCCCAGAGGTGACGCATGATCTTGGCCGGTACGGCTAGCCCCAGGTCGCCGGCCGTGACCGGGCAGCTGGGAGGAAACGCGTATAGGTCCTCGTTTAAGGTTTCCAAAGTGGAACGTTTCCCCATGCGGAAATCCCCGACCCGTTGCATGAGCGGCTTGCCGCCGCCGATCTCATTGGCCAGCCTGCCGAGGAATACCGCCATCTGCTGGCCGCTCCTCACCGGGTCTTTCAGGCCGATGGTCTTGAGCAGGGCGAAATTCACCAGATTGTTTGCCGGCTGCTTTTCGGAGAGGGCATGGCCGTTGACCAGGCTGAAGCCCTGATAGCGCTCAAGGACCACCCGGGCATGACCTGAGTTGGTGCAGAAGGTGCGTACCCCGTCGGGAAAGATAAACTTTGGGTCGTAGTAGTCCTTGACGATCGGATAATTATTGGCGGTCATTTCAAGACGGATGCCGACATCAACCACGTTGTCGATGTAGTCGATGCCCATCCGCTCCATCAGATGTTGCAGAAAGCTGAAACCCTTTCGGCCGGGGGCGACGATCACCTTTCTGGCGCGGAGCTTTTCCGTTCCGGTCACCACCACTCCCGATTCAACATCGTCAAAAATATCGGTTACCTCACTCTCCAGCCGGAAGCGTACCCCGCGCTTTTCGAGCTCGCTCATGAGACGCCGGATCAGCGCTCGGCTGCGGTCGGTGCCAACATGGGCCTGGCGGATGTCGAGCAGGGTCACGCCGATCCGTTCCGCTCGCCGGCGGTAGACATCAAGGTTCTTCCGTTCCTTAACGACCGGCTGAAGGTGCGTTTCCACTTCGGGCAAAATCTTTTCCGCCTCTTCCCTGGTCCAGTTTTCAACGACAAATCCGATCGGGTAGGTGTAATTCTGCTTACAGTCGTTTAATAGGCCGCCGGAACAGATCTTTTCCCCGTCGAGCAGGAGAATAGACAGGTCCGGGGCGGCCTCGGAAAGGTGAAATGCGGCGCCGAGACCTGCCGGACCGCTGCCGACGATGATGATATCGTAATCGGGAGAGGGCATGGGTGGTTCCTTTGACAACTAGTGCTGCCTCTAGTATACCCACCTTTTTTCCGGGTGCGATGGTGTAATGTCCGAGGTGCGTACATGGAGCCTCATGTGTGTTGAGGTGATTACTCGCCGACGAAAACCCCCGTTGCTTCGAATTCCCGACATCCGGATTTACCCGTCGGCACTTTTATCTTTCACTCCGGCAAATTCATCGGTATAATCCTCGCCGCGTGTTACAACCTGCCGGTATACTTGAACACTACCAAAATTGAGGAGATTCCATGAAGAAACCACTTGTTGCCTTTGTTATGTCGCTCGTATTGATTACCGCTGGAGCCCAGATCGCTCGCTCCGATGAAAGTCCGTTGCCGAAACCTGATGTGTTGACGGAAGAAGTCATTTTCACTTCCCAAAAACTCTCAGCATACGATACCCTTATCATTCGCGATTTCACCACCGACGGAGCCGAGTACTCACGGGTCGATGGCACCTTTCTCGACATGGCAACATTTCGCTACGGTCACCTTTCCAGGAGGTTCAAACTGAACCCCGGAAAGACTTCCGGTAGGTTTCACTTTACCGAATACGCACTGGCGCTCCGTGCCGGTATTGGTCCAAAAGA
>JAJZQA010000280.1 GCA_021810985.1 Deltaproteobacteria bacterium | reverse complement strand
TTATGGCACTGAAACGCAACAAGTTGTATCTGAAGGGACGCACACTCGAAGATCTGGAAAAGTCGGCACAGACCTTTCTCGCTCGTTATGGAGACGGGCTGATTCCGAGGAAAAGCAGAAATTTAGTCCACGAACACAAGAAAAGTGCGCACCTGACCATCCTGATCACAGGTTCTCCCGAGTTTCTCGTCCGCCCTTTGATGACATTATGCGGCCTGCCCTTCGATCACCTCTATGCTACACAACTCAAGGTTGAAAGAGGCTATTGTACCGGCGAAATCGAGGGGACTCATTATCATGGAAAAGCAAAGGAACAGCTCGTGCTAAACCTCTCGAATGAATTAGGTTTCTTGCTTCGTGATTCGTACTGTTACGCTGATTCCAAATCAGACATTCCCATGATGACACTGTTTGGAAAACCGGTCGCGGTAAACCCGGACCAAGAACTCCGCAGGACGTCGCTTCGGAGCAACTGGCACATCGTGACAACCACCAGCCCTTGACTTTACCCGGAGGCGCCATGGAATCACCAAAACCAGACAACCAGGACCCTGGTTCCGTTGGAGGAAAAGCTCCCCGCGGTAAAAGACCACTCCGGAAATTTTCCGGCGGATTTTTCAGGATTCTACTGTCACTCCTCCTCGGGATCGTAATCTTCATTCCCCTTTTGACAGCGGTCGGAATTTTCGGTTACCAGGTCTATTCATGGGCGAAACATGGCAACTGGGCCGTCATCACTTTTGCACAATTCGCTTCGATGGTTGGACTCCCGCCGGCATCCTCACTAAGCCCTGACTCATGGGTTGGAATCACAAAAACGGTACAGACAATCTTTCGCCTTCCAGCAGCTCTCGTGCTCTTTGTTTTTTCGGTGAGTGTGGCGGTTATTGGCGGGATTTTCCAGCGAAGATAGCGCCCTTAAACAAACATAGTTGATTTTCTCGCAAATATTGGTCCTTATTTTTGATCTTTATACGAGTGAATCATACTTGGGTCAGCCAGTGAATGGATTACAGTGCAGCGATCAGTCAACGCCTAAAATAACATTCGAGGCCTGAAACAGGGCGCAGGCATGATCACCTTCGGAAAAGGCGAGGAATTTGGCGCTTTCGTTGGTAATAACCGCGCAGATGGTATTTTCACCGGAAAGCCGTACCGTTATTTCAGTATTAACTGCTCCGGGAACTATTTTTGCCACATTTCCGCAAAGGATATTGCTGGCACTGAGCCTTGTCGTCTGGTGATCACTTCCGAGAATTACCGACGAAGACTTTATTAGTGCATAGGCATCAGCACCCTCACGCAGTCTGAGGTTTTCGACACTTTCGTTGGTTATTACCGAAATGATCACGTCACCGCTAGGTATCACCAGCTCTACTTCGGAATTCACCGCCCCCTTCTTGATACAGCGTATCGTTCCCTTGAAAATATTCCGGGCGCTTACTTTGAGAGACATGCGCTTGAGAAACTTGTAAAAGTCTTCCATATCATCGATTTTATGGGCGACATTTTCGAGAAAGGCCTTATGTTCTTCCTGAACAATTTTGAATGAACTGATTATTTTCTGTCCCTCCGGGGTAAGATGGGTCCCACCTCCGCCCTTACCGCCGGTTATCCGCACCACCAATGGCTTGTCGGCAAGATTATTCATCGCATCTACTATTTCCCACGCAGTCTTGTAACTGATCCCCACAGCCTTGGCCGCCCTGGTTATTGAACCAAGGGCCTGGATTTTTTCCAGCAACTCGATCCTATCACTTCCGAGAAATGGTTTCTCTGCCTTATCAAACCAGACAGAACCGGTAACATGAACTCTTCCTTCATCCTCTTTCATGTAATTCGATCCTTCCCTGCGTTTTCGCAGCATCTTGAAATCACGACGGCATCACCTGAAGCCAACTAATGCGTAATATAGGACCAAACATTACGAATTGCAAACAGTTTCAACTGCTAATGCTCCGTAAGGAGCATCGTGGAATTGTCCCGCAACAAAGCATCCGGCAAGACTGCTTCATCGAACTCCGGAAATCTTAAGAAACATTCCTGCCACAGGTTGCAAGTCAAGCAGTGATGAGGTACATTTTAGCTGGTGAAAGCACTGGCTTAGAATTTACAATAATCGGAGGTACTATGGCTAACGTACTGGAAATCTACAAATGTGAACATTGCGGAATCATCGTTGAAGTACTTCATGCAGGCGGTGGCGAGCTTGTCTGCTGCGGAGAAGCTATGAAGCTGATGACGGAAAACACCGTCGATGCCGCAAAAGAGAAACACGTGCCGGTAATTGAAAAGGGCGCCGACTCAATTACCGTCAAGGTAGGGAGCGTTGCCCACCCCATGGAAGAAAAGCACTACATCGAGTGGATTGAAATCGTTGCCGACGGCAAGGCGTACCGGCAGTTCCTCAAGCCGGGTGAAGCCCCCGAAGCTGTTTTCAAGGTCTCGGCAAAAACGGTTACCGCACGTGAATTCTGCAATCTGCACGGACATTGGTCAGCCCAGGGATAGGAAGTTCCGCAACATCCAGTAAAAAAGGCTGCCCCGATCTGGAGGCAGCCTTTTTTTATTGAGTCAGGTAAAAAGTCCGGATAGATTTGTACCAATTTCAGATCAAGGATGATCTCAAGGCGGCGAGGATTGAGGCTGCGAGGCGTACTGAAGAGTACGTTGAGCAGCCAAAGACGAGCCAACGCAGAGAGGGCCTTGATATGGAAATGGAATTATTCAACTACGGACACGGAAAGAATCGTAACCGGTTCAACAGGGACATCCGAATGCCCCATCTTTGAACCGGTCTTCACCTGACGAATGGCATCCACCGTATCCATCCCCTCGATCACCTGCCCAAAAACCGCATATCCGAAAAGATCGGGAGTTTTCCCCCGATAATCCAGGGGAGTGTTGTCAACCACATTGATAAAGAACTGCGAAGTGGCACTGTCGACCACGCCGGTCCGTGCCATGGCAAGGGTGCCTCTTTTATTGGAAAGACCGTTTGCAGCTTCATTTTTGATGGCAAACTTGGTTTTTTTCGGCTGCATGTCGGCATCCATGCCGCCCCCCTGCACCATGAACTCCTTGATCACCCGATGAAAAATCAGCCCCTCATAAAAACCGTCCTTCACATAGGAAAGAAAGTTGCGGACGGAAATTGGCGACTTGTCCTTGAAAAGTTCGATCTTTATACTGCCCATTGATGTTTCCATAACTACCAGAGGATTTTTTTCTTCTGTCATATCCGGCTCCTTTGTGAAAATATTTCCTCTTCTATCATACTTTGCCCGTGGCACAAAATCTTTTTCGTTCCAGAAGAGTATTGATGTTGCGATTCTTTTTTCTTGAGGTATTATTTAGCGTTGATATGATTTATGATGCGTAAAGCTGGGTTAATGTCGCAAAAGCCCCCTCAATTCAGGGGCCAGTAGCGACGACAATAAGGAGAAACTTTCTGATCAGGCACGACCAGACACGTCGAACCATGATTTCCTCTTGAATTTTCCTTTCAACAGCCACTTTCCACCATGGAAGAAATGACCTGTCCCGAAGGCCTCAAAACTCTTTACCAACAACCTTTTCATGATAATCCCAACCGGAGGCACGTCGGTCCGGAGCCCTGTTGACCGGGCAGTATATGCTCCTGGCGCAACCCCTCAGGATCAGATATTCTCCTTGTCACGGAAAATGGCAATCACTATGCAGCAAATGAAAATTAGAATAACTGAACTTGAAAGCGAAGTAACACTTCTGAGCGAAAGAGTGACGGAACTGGAAACCGCGGAACGGAAACTCGCTCAGGAAAAGAAGTCCTTGAAGACCCAGCGTCAACGGCTATTTTCCGT
>JAJZQA010000279.1 GCA_021810985.1 Deltaproteobacteria bacterium | reverse complement strand
AAATCTGCTTGTTATTCAAGAGCTCGTGTAGGATACTCCTTGAAACTTTTGCGGTTGGAATCTTCACTTGATCCAGGGATGATACGATGAAAAACGCGCCAATGCTTCTCGATAAACTTGTCAGCCTTACTGGAATTCAGGATATTGAACTCATGGAGTTCAGCCTGTTGAAAACGCTTGCAGACTTCATTCGCCCCCAGGAGCTTTCAATTCTGAAACTTGACCGCAGGGGGCTGCCCTGCTACCAGCTGCAGATGCGGCAGGAAAGGTACGAGATCCTCTCGGATAACTTCTCTTTGTCTGAGGAGGTTTTTACTGCCCTTGATATCGTGCAGGGGACGAAACAGCCCTTCCGTAAAAAACTCGATACGGGAAGCATGCTTGTAACTTGGCACGTCCAACAGACCAAAATGCAGAATGTATTTCTCGTGGCGGTTACCTCACGCGAACTGAGCAAGCTCGATTCACACATGATTCGAGGATTGCTGCAAATTTATCGTAATTTCTACCAGGTGCTCATCGAAGCGCAGCGTGACCAGTTGACCGGATTGGCTAACAGAAAAACCTTTGATGACGTTATCCAGAAAATCTACAACCAACCGGCGCCGTTCACCGATCCTGTTCCCGTGGACCGGCGAAGTGTTTTTGATGATGAGAACGTCGGTTATTGGCTTGGGATGATTGATGTGGATAACTTCAAGCGGATCAATGACACCTGGGGACACCTGTATGGTGATGAAGTGCTCCTGCTTCTTTCGCAACTGATGCAGCATCACTTCAGGGAGGGTGATTTCCTTTTCCGGTTCGGCGGGGAAGAATTCGTCGTCATCGTCCGTGCCGGCACGAAAGAAAATGCCCTGCGGGCCTTCGAGAGATTCCGGGTGACCGTAGAAGGTCATGATTTCCCTCAAGTCGGTCAGGTTACCGTGAGTGTGGGAATGGTGAAGATGGATCCGGAAATATTTACCGCAACCTTGCTTGACCGGGCAGACCAGTCCTTGTATTTCGCAAAGAAAAAAGGACGCAACAGGATAGAATGTTTTGATGATTTGCTTCAGGAAGGTCTGGTGTCTGTTGCCGAGATTACCACTGGTGGAGTAGAACTGTTTTAGTCTTTTTTCGTTGAAATTTATTCCTGCCTGGGATATCTGCCTGCTTTGGAGTTGCGTTTTTCGATCTGCATCCCGAGGAAGGCTAATTTATTCGTCGAAGTATCCCTGAAATCCTAAAACGAACATCTTCTTTCGATACTGAAACTCAACGTGATTGAACTTTCCTCACTTATCAGGCATCCAGCACTTCACGCACTGTCTTGAGAAATTTTGGCAGAGATGAAGGTTTTGTCAGGATCGTGACGTTTTTACCCTGAATTCCGCTTTCATGAATGGTCTCCTCTCCATGTCCGCTGATAAAAAGAAATTTCATGGCTTGATTCTCGCTTTTTACCGCGTCATAGACATCACGAGCATTCCTTCTCGGCATGATCACATCGAGAATGAGCAGGTCTATCTCGTTTTTATTGGTTAGAAAAACATCAATGGCTTCTTCGCCATTAGCGGCTTCCAGAACGGTATAACCGTTTTCTTCCAGGACCGATCTGAAAAGTTCCCGAAGTTCCTCCTCATCCTCCGCCAGAAGCACAACTTCCGATCCCGGATAGGATTCCTGTTCCTCAAACTCATAGGTGGACCTTGCTTCATCTTCAACAAGTGGCAGATAAACCGTAAAGGTTGTGCCGTGTCCCTGCTCGCTTTCCACGCTGATATAGCCATTGTGCTGCTTGATGATGCCGTAAACGATGGCGAGACCCAGTCCCGTTCCTTTGCCTTTATCCTTTGTGGTAAAAAATGGTTCAAAGATCCGCTCTCTGGTACCTTGATCCAGGCCGATACCCGAGTCGGTGATGGAGAATGCCGCGTAGTTGCCCGGTGTGCCGAATCCGAATGCTTCAATAAATTCGTTCTCCAGGTGGACCGGGAGGGTCTTGATCAGGATCGTACCGCCGTTCGGCATGGCATCGCGGGCATTGGTAACCAGGTTGATCAGAACCTGCTCAAGTTGTCCGACGTCAACCATAACGGTCAGATCAAAGGAATGGATTTCTTTGCGAAGTTCGATATCTTCCCTGATTAATCGCGAGAGAATGGAATCAAGCGTATTGATAATTCCATTCAATTCGGACGGTTGCGGGTGGAAGGCCTGCTTCCTGCTGAAAGCCAGGAGGTTTTTTGTTAGATCCGCGGCCCGCTCTGACGCAAACATGATGTTGTCTATGTATTTCCGGGTGGGAGCGTCGCTTGACGTTTTAAGCTGTAAAAGATGTCCGTAGCCGATAATCGCGGTGAGGATATTATTGAAATCGTGGGCAATGCCGCCGGCCAGTTGGCCGATTGCATCCATCTTTTGCAGGTGGTTCAGTTGTGTTTCCAGTTTGCGTTGGCTGGTAATATCACGGGTGATTCCCACAACGCCGATAACTGCTCCATCTTCGTCGAAAACCGGGGCGGCATGGAGGTCCCGAATTGTTCCGTCAGAAAAAGTCCTTTCCTCGCTTTCCGGAGTTCCTGTCAGGAAACTTCTCTGAACCGGGCAGATCATGCACGGTTTATTCTCCTGGTGCCACGCTGCGTAACATGATTTGTCGATAATCTCCCGCGGGTCCATTTGCAGGGTCTGGCAGGCATTTCGATTTGCCCAGCGGATTTGCAGATCAGGCGAGTAGAAAATTACCGCATCGGGAATCGCCTCGAGCAGCGCTTGGAATTCCATGGATAGTTTCCGGTATTTTTCCTCATTATCACGCAGGCTCTCTTCAGCATCTTTACGTTCGGTTATGTCGGAGAAAATTGTGGCGAACGTGTCCTTTGTGGGGGAGAAGGCAACAATTTCGAAATGCTTTTCCAGTTCTGATGAATAACGCTCTATGCGAATTGAATGTCCTGAACGAGCAACTGGTTCATAGATTTTGACCCAGTCTTCAACACTTCCTGTCAGGACCTCCTGCAGGGTTCTGCCGATCGTGTTTTTAGCGGAGAGCCCGGTGAGTTTTTCGAAAGCCGGGTTTACCTCGAGAAAACGGTAGTCAGTGGCGGTTCCGTTCTCATCGTAAAGCATCTGGTGGAAAGCAAAGCCATTGAGCATTCTGGAGAAGAGTAACCGGTATTTGTGTTCGCTGTTTTCAATGGCTTTTGTTGTCAGCCTCTCCATGCGGAGGATTAGATATGCCAGGCTGGCAAAGAGTGCCATCAGCACCAGAGCCACAATGATTGCCTTGGAGCGAATGGTGTCATAGGTGGCAAAGAAATCGCTCTTTTTACTGCCCACGAACAGGGCGCCGATTATTCTGCCTGAACTATCCCTGATCGGGTCATAGGCGGTAAAATAAGGGATATTGAGAATCTCTGCTTCGCCCCGGTAGGACTTGCCGTAACGAAAAAGGGCGTCGTATGCCGGTCCTTCAAGTTTAGTTCCCACCGCGCGCGAGCCGTCCTCTTTGAGGACATTGGTGGAAATTCGAGTATCTCCCATGAAGACTGTTGCCGTGCCACCGAAAAGGTCCTTGATGGTATCTGGTAACTCATAGTTATCATTAAGGAGATAGTCGCCGACAAACATTTTCCCATCGCTGACCCGGAAGCCTTTTCCCTTGCTGTCCATAAGCGCCCAGAATGTTTTGAGATGGCTTTCTTGTGACGACTTCACGTGCTTTTCTGCCTCAGCACGCATTTGCGCGAGAAAGAAAATAGCGGTGACAGCGATTCCTACCGTGACGATCAAAATGTTAAAAAGCATGATGCGGCTTGTATTCTTCATGAATTCCCCGGTTGATTCTTATCTCTGTCAGCTTGTGCG
>JAJZQA010000278.1 GCA_021810985.1 Deltaproteobacteria bacterium | reverse complement strand
TGATCCGGCTGCCCCTTGGGGTGATTTTTTTCGCTCACGGTTCCCAGAAACTGCTGGGACTATTCGGCGGGTCGGGACTTACCGGCACCCTGCGGCACTTTGAGGTCCACTTGGGAATTCCGCCGCTGCTGGCACTGTTGGCCATTCTCGCCGAGTTCGCTGGTGGGCTCGGGGTTCTCTGTGGCCTGTTTACCCGCATTTCCGCCTGCGGTATCGCCGTGACCATGGCGGTGGCCATGTATAAGGTCCATTGGGTCAACGGTTTCTTTCTCAGCGCCAAGGGAAATGGTATCGAATATACTTTGGCGCTCTTCGGTATGGCTCTGGCCCTGGTTGTTGCCGGTGGCGGGAGCTGGTCCCTTGACCGGATAATCTGGAAGAGGTAGCTGCTCTAGGATGTTCCCTTCTCAGTCGGACCGCCGGGGCAGAAAGGCCGGCAGGAAAACCAGGGCGAACAGGGCGGTTGCCCCGATACCGTAATTGGTCGCCCAGCCGATCGAGGACATGGCGCCGTAGTCGGTAAAGGCCAGGGAGCCGAAGCCGGCGATGGTGGTCAGGGCAGAAAGAAGTACGGCGCGGCCGGCCTGGACGTATTCGCCTTGCTCGCGCTGTTTTCGCGCTCCAGTGACCCGGTGGGCGATGTGCAGGCCGTAATCGCTGCCCATGCCGAGAATGGTGACAAGCACCATGGCATTCATGAAGTTGAGGCCCATGCCGGTAATCGCCATCAGGCCGGTCATGGCGACCACCCCGGAAAGCACCGGCAAGAGCGAGGCAAAGATCCCGAACAGGGATTCGAAGTGGGCCAGGAGGAGGCAGAGCACCAGCGCGCCGCCGAGCAGAAAGCCCCAGAGGAAGCTGTGCTGTACCGACCGAGCCAGTTGGGTGCTGACCAGGTCAACGCTGGTGGCCCGTGCGGCCGGGTCCAAGCCGGCAAGGTCCCGGAGGAAATCCTGCTGGGAGAATTCTTTGCCCGTGTAATAGAGATAAACGAGGAGATGCCAGCCGTTTTCATCCTTTACCAGGTGCCTCTCAATGACACCGCGAAGAGGTGATGCGGCAAGATGTGCTATTCCCTCGGCAGCTGAAGTCGGTTCAGCGTTCTTCAGTCCGGCCAGGCCGGTCAGAAAGTATTGGAAGGGCTCAAGGGTGAAACCGTTTCTTTCCAGGGCTCCGGCCACCTGCTGCTCCCAGCGAGCCGCTCCGGGGCTTTTGCTCAGTTCCACCAGGATCTCCCGCTGCGCTTCCGGACTGTTTACCACCCGGTCCAGGGACGACCACGAGACGAGCTGTCCTTTTCGTTGATATTGCTCCGCCAATCGGGCGATGCGGCTTCCCCTCCCGATCACCCCTTCCAGATTTTTCCCATCCACGGTAACCAGCAATTGTTTCGGGCTGATGCTCAGGTGCTTTTCCAGTTTTTCCTGAGTCAGGAAGGCCTCGGATCTGCGCGGCTGGAGGTTTTTCAGTTCTCCTTCAAACGTGAGAAACGCAGAGGCGGCCAGGGAACCCGCAACCAGGAGGAAGCACAGCGGGATAATCACCCGGCGGTGGCTCCGGCTGAAGCTCCAGACTCGGCCGAGGCCGAATCCGGGCAGCGGGGTATAGGTGGTTCTGGGGAAACGCCGCTCCGAGAAGACCAGCAGCGGGGGAAGAAAAAGAAAGGTCCCATAGAGGGAGAACAGGACCCCGAGTCCCACCAGCAATCCCAATTCCGACAGGGCGCGGACATCGGAAATCACCAGGGCCAGGAACGGCAGCGCGGTGGTCACCGCCGCGGTGAAAAGGCCATGTCCGGTGTCGGTCACGGCTCGCCGCAGTGCTTCCGCGGTATCGCTGCCATTGCTCCGTTCCGAGTAAAACCGGTCGTAGAGATGGATCGAGTAGTCGGTGCCGAGGCCGATGATCAGGGCGGTGAAGGCGAAGGAAATGATGTGGATCGAGGGAAGGAAAACCCCCGCGGTTCCCAGGGCCAGCGTCACCCCGTAGAGGAGAATCAGCGGGATGAGCAGGGTCGGGAGGAAACGCCGGTAGGTGAGGAAGAACAGGCCTAATACCACGAACAGGGAAGAAATGATGCAGACGATGATATTGCGCTTCATCACCGATTCGTCGATCACGGCGCTCAGATGGGCGCCGGTGCAGGAAATGGCGACCCGGGCGTCCTGGCGCGCAGTATTGATGCCTGCCACCAGCTTGCGGGCGAAGGCCATGTCATTGACCGGCTTGGCCGGTTCGGCAATCATGATCAGAACCCTGCCGTCCCGGGAGAGGAAATAGGGCGAATCGGGGTCGAGATTCAGCGCCTGACTGGCCGCCTTCAGGCGGGGGAGCACCAGGTCGCGCAGTGAGAGCGGGTCGGCTGCGGCAAGGTCGCGCAGGCCCATGCCCAACTGGCTGGCCAGTTCCGTTTGGGTGCGCAGCAGGCCCTGCTCGATTGCCTCCGGCGTCAGCCTCTTGACGAAGGAATCCGTTTGTGGCCGGTCGAGAAAGAGTTCCGGGTGGATTACCGCATAGCCGATGAAGCGGGCAAAGGCCTCAGCCTCGGCAGTGTCGAAAACCCGGTAGGTGATCCGGGTGAAGGCCGGTTTTCCGTCAACCGTCTGTTCCTTCAGTCGCGCGGCGAAGGCGTCGGCCTCAGGGATGAGCTGCTCCGGTTCACCTTCGAGAAGAAAGACCGCCTGGCGGGCGCCCCCGGTCCATTCCAGGGTTTCGAGAAAGAGTTTAAGGGGACCCTTTTCCGCCGGAAAGAGCTTGAAGATGTCTGATTCGAACCGGGTAGAGAGGATCGAGAGCGAAGCGGGCAGCAGCAGGAATGCCGCGACGACAAATACCAGCAGTGGCCGCCGGGTCGTGATGCGAAAAATCCATTCCAGATGCCGTTGGATTCCCCGGTGTACGAGGCTGGTCAGTCGGGTGAAAAAGTGTTCCGCCATAACCGGTTACAGCCCGCGGAACGCAGTAAGGGGCAGTACGTTCACGCCTTCCAGGGCAGGTGTCAGAACGATATCTTCAACTGGCTGGTTAAGCTCCGGTTCGTCAAAGACAATCCGCACCGAATCCCCTTTGGCGTTGCTGATTTCAATGGATGAGGGAAAGGCCACGCCGTTCCGGTCACGGTAATCCCGGTATACGACCCGGTCGCCGTCTTCGTTCGATTTACTGGCCAGGAGACCCCTTTCGTCAAAGCAAAGGATCTCTTTTCTGCCATCAGGGGTGATCTGGTTGCGGGTCACGGCTCTATTATCGTCAGACGCCGGAGGGGTCTCCACAACCCAGCGCATCATTCCCCAGCCCTTCAGGGCATTGCCGTCGGGAATGTCAGTGATCAACCCCTGGTAGGCGATCTGCTTTGCCGGAATCAGGCAGGTGAGCTGTTTGTCGTACACAAACAGGTCCATGAGGGTAAAACCGAACGGCGAAAATACCGCCAGGTGGAAGCGGTCGGGTTGTTTGAAAACCAGATAGCCCCGTCCGCCGATACTTTTATCGCCGGAGCGGACCGATAGGGAAACCTCCGACTGCAGGGTTTCCACCTGTTTTCCGGGGCTGGCGCTCGGCAGCGGTTTCGGGGCGGTGGCGCAGGCGGATAAGGAGAGCAGCAGGGCCGGTATGAAGAAAAACTTCCGTGCGAGTGAAATGGTTTTTTGGGCAATCATGGTGACTCCGTTCATTCAGTTCAGGTCTGTTTGTCAGGCATCATAACATATTTCTTCTTCCGCATGCTACCCGCTTCACCCGGTTCCTTAAGGCTATTTGTGTTAGAACTTCACTTTCCCGAAACGGTAACTTTTCAGCGTACTGCCAAAACTTATAACCCCACCTGCCCTCCCCTTAACTTAAGGGGAGGGC
>JAJZQA010000277.1 GCA_021810985.1 Deltaproteobacteria bacterium | reverse complement strand
TCGACGCGGGCCTGTCTGAAAGAGGGCTCAGCGGCCTGGCGCTGCTCGGCCCGGCCGACCCGCCGCGCCTCGGGGTCCGCACCGGCGATCCCTTCGAACGTCGTGTCAAACAGGCCCTTGATCCCGGAAATATCCTGAATCCAGGAAAGATTTTCCCTGATTGAAAAGAAGGTCGATTCAAGCGATATGCTCTGACTCAAACACCTAAAACCTAAAACTTGAATCCTGAAACCGATTTTATTATGAACCCTCTCAAACGGCTGGAAAATGAACTGAAAAATTGCGTGAAGTGCGGTGCCTGCCGGGCTCACTGCCCAATCTTCTCCGCGGTTGGGCGCGAGCCGGTCTCCGCCCGCGGAAAAATCGCCCTGGCGCGGGCGGCTCTTTCCGGACAGCTGAGCCTCGATGCCCGTACCCGGGAGGTTATGTCAAAATGCCTCCTCTGCGGCCGGTGCGTGGAAAAGTGCGCCAATGATGTTCCCACCGATCTGATTGTCCTTGCTGCACGGGAGGCCTTGGCCAGCAAAAAGGGCATAACCCTTTTTCACCGTCTGGCGGGATTTCTGCTGCGCAATCGCGCTCTGCTCTCCGGGGGAGCCAGCCTTGCGTCTCTGTTCGGTCCTCTCTTGTTCCGCAAGGTCCCTGCTACCTCGGGGCTGCGACTCCGTTTTCCCCTGCCTTTTATCGGGAATCAGCGGAGTTTCACCAAGATAGCCTCCAAACCTTTTCTGGCACGGCATCCCGAGATTATCCATGGTGCCCCGGGCCGGCCGCGGATCGTCTACTTTGTCGGTTGCATGACGAATTTCCTCTATCCGGAGATCGGCGAAGCTGCCGTTACTCTCCTGAAAAGTCTCGGCTGCACGGTTATCATTCCCAAAAACCAACAATGCTGCGGATTTCCGGCCCTTTCCGGTGGGGATCTGGATACCTTTCGGGAACTGGCGGAACGGAACCTTGCCGCGCTGGAAAAACACCAGGCGGATTATATTATGACCGCCTGTGCTTCCTGCGGCGGGGCCTTTCACCGCATGTATCCTCGCATTCTCGGGGAACGCTTCCCGGAGCTAGCGGAGCGTTTCCAGGCGCTTGCCGAAAAGGCCGTTGACGCTTCCGTGCTTCTGCAGAAGCTCGGACTAAACCCGGACCGGAGCGTCGCCCCTCTTGAAAAAGTTACCTACCATGACCCGTGCCACCTGCGGTCTCGGGGGATTATCCACCAGCCCCGGGAGCTTCTTCGTGCCGTGCCGGGGCTCAGCCTGGTGGAAATGTCGAAAGCGGATTCCTGCTGTGGACTTGGCGGAACCTTCACCGTCCATCATTACGGGACTTCCATGGCGATCAATTCCGGAAAAACGGCGGCCATCAAGTCTACGGGCGCGCAGACGGTAGTTACCGGGTGCCCCGGTTGCATGCTCCAGATTTCCGACGGACTGCAGCAGGCGGGAAGCAGGGCACGGGTGCGGCATACCCTTGAAATTCTTGCGCGGAATATATCCAAAAAGTCACCATGAAATTCTTTCCAGATCTTACCTGAGAAGCTATTCGATTTAGTCTGGAAAGTGAAAATCACTATTCCGGAAGATTTGCAGTCAAAGGAATAATTGTCAGCGAATAAATGGCGTATTTTATGTATAGTAAACATTTTTTTATTGACATTAGATTGAAAAAACAGAATATTTGCTGCATTGACCTGGTTTATCACCAGAAAGTTTCATTCTTATTTTTCTCAGGAGTTTTCGCATGAGTGAATATAATATCGGCCCGAAATTGAAAAGTCTACGCCTGGCAAAAAAGCTCACACTCCAGGCTGTTGCCAAAGAAACCGGATTTTCGCCGGCATTGATTTCCCAGATTGAAAACAATAACGTCTCTCCGCCGATTGCAACCCTTTCCAAGATCGCGAAATTCTTTGATGTGAAAATCGGAATTTTCTTTGCCGAGAACGAGGAAGAGTGCAAATTCGAGGTGGTGAGAAAGGCTGAACGGAGAGAAATCCCCCGGGTAATTTCTCCTACCGGCAGCCGGCATGGCTATTCCTACGAATCGCTCTCTTTTCACAAGCAGAACAAGAAGATGGAACCGTTTATCATAACCCTGAATGATACGGTTTCCGAGTTCACCACCTACAGCCACGAAGGTGAAAAGTTCCTGTTTATTTTGAAAGGAACCGCCGAGATTCTGCTGGATGATGAGCATGTCATTTTGGGAGAGGGTGACAGCATCTATTTTGATTCCACGATGAAACATCGCTTTCTTACAAAAGATGGCTCGGAAGTGAAAATTCTTTCAGTCGTGACCCAGTAACCCGCAGCTCGCTTTTTAATATGTTATCTCTACACGTTACAGCCCGCTGGCATCGAGCCGGCGGGTTTTTTTGTCTTTTTTATTCTGCCTAAACTTTCTTGGTCAGCGATTTTTCCCTTGACTTATTTGCTAGTCTGCATTTAATGTTCAAACGCTTTTCGGACGGTAGTGTCGTGACCTGTAAAAAATATATAGCGGACAAGATCCTGTTGCCGACAATTTCGATCACAACTCTTCGCTTGGCGGGATGCTGTCTTCTCGTCAAAACACCCGGTTCGAATACTTTTCGTGTTGTCTAGTACAGGGAGGAAACTAACGTGGGCATACGATCATCACTCCTGATTCTTTCACTGATAACTCTGGCCGGATGTGCCGGAAACCAGAACACAATTTCTTCTCCGGAAGAGTATGTGGAAATTGACAATCCCGCATTCACCTTGTCTCCGGGGGCTCCAGCTACCATCTGGGTGCCGCGAAGCTATGTGGAGAGCAGTGTCCCGCGTGGCGGTGAGTTGGTTAAAAAAGGCTATGAAGCGATCCGCGGGAATTCTTCCGGAAGTGGCGCTGAACAGCAGGCTGCCCAGCAACCGGCTGCTCAGTTGGCCGCGGTTTCTGCTCCCGTGCCGGCCCCGGTGCCTGTCACCGTGAAAGCACCTGCGCCCCGCGTCAGAAACAGGATTTTCACTGTCGAGCTTGGTCAGAATGGCCTGCTTACACAGTTTAACGAGGAAATGGCAAAAACACCGGCCGAACTGATGATTGACCCGGCCAAGGCAGCCTTCGTGGCCCGCTATGCCGCGGTTGCCACTCCCGCCGATCGTGCCGCACTTGCCATAAAACTGCGTGAGGATTTTGGGGCGAATCTGGCATTTTTCCTCTCCGCACCGGCTGGCGTTGCTTCTGGCAGCGCGGTTACCGTGGAAATCTTTGAATGTAATGGCGGAACCCTGGTTAAAAGCCTCACTGCCGAGCTTGGCTCCTTTGCTCCCGCGGACAAAGCTGCCAAGGCTGCGGCCCTTTCGGCAACCCTGCGGAAGCTGGCCGGTGATGTGAAGGAAGTCGCGAGTCTTGTGCCATGGTATGGCAAGGTGGTTACCGTGGAAGGTGAACGGGTCTATATCAATGCCGGCAAAGAGAGCGGCATCCTGATCGGGCGGGTTCTCAACGTTTATCGGGGCGGTAAAGTGCTGGCGAACCTCGGATTTGCCCCGGGCCAGCGGATGGGACTGGTGGAAATAACCGGGTATGTCGGTACTGACGGCGTTTTCGGAATCGTGAAGCAAGGCGCGAAAGCACAAACCGGCGACCTGGTTGGGGTCGAATAGTAGTAAACAGATCGAATTGTTTTGAAGTGTTTCAGGTCCATCTGGAAGTTACGGATGTTTAGTTAGGCTTGGTGCAGTTTATTGATGTTTTATTGGACCACTGAACGGTCCTCTATATTCCATGAAGGAGGCATAAATGAAGAAGGTATTTGGTTTTATAGCCGCCGGCATGATGCTGGCATCCCCGGTCATGGCACAGGACGCCCCGACCTACAACTGCGATTTTC
>JAJZQA010000276.1 GCA_021810985.1 Deltaproteobacteria bacterium | reverse complement strand
CGTCACCCGCGACTTTGTAAAACAGGCAATCGAAGAAAAAATTTACCGCAGCAATCGGGTTGAAGAGCGCCTCCAGGAATTGATTGCCGAAGGGACCATTCTAGTGGACACCGCCGGAAGCGAAGTTGGGCAGGTGAACGGTCTCTCGGTCCTGACTATGGGTGATTATGCGTTCGGTAGACCTTCCCGGGTCACCGCCCGCGTTTTCATGGGCAAAGCAGGCATGGTAAATATCGAGCGGGAGGTAAAACTTTCCGGACCAATTCACGACAAAGGGGTTCTCATCCTTACCGGCTACCTGGGTGGTAAATTCGCCCATGACAAACCCCTGTCCTTTTCCGCCTCCATTTGCTTTGAGCAATCGTATGAAGGTGTTGAAGGAGACAGCGCATCGTCCACGGAACTGTATGCTCTCTTGTCGTCTCTTTCCGGCATCCCCATCAAACAGGGAATTGCCGTTACCGGCAGCGTCAACCAACTCGGCAAAATACAGCCCATCGGCGGCGTAAACTACAAAATTGAAGGATTTTTCACCGTCTGCAAAGCTAAAGGGCTGACCGGCGAGCAGGGAGTCATGATCCCGCGGAGTAATCTCCGCAACCTGATGTTGAAGGATGAAGTGGTGGAAGCAATCAGCGCGGGCAAGTTCCATATCTGGAGTGTCGAAACGATCGATCAGGGCATTGAAATCCTTACCGGCACCCCAGCCGGTGAAAAAGGGCCGGAAGGAAGTTATCCGGAAGGAACCATCAATCAGCTGGTTGATTCTCGCTTGCGTGAACTTATCGAAAACATGAGAAAATTTTCAGCCGGCAACGAAAAAGATGAGAAAAAATAGACTGCGTGAAATTCTCCGCTATACTCCAGTCAATCGGAATTATCTTTTCCCGTATTGGCTGTCGATGTGAGCCAGACTGAGATAAATTCGGTCTTGGCTTCAGGTTAAAGGGGCAAGAGACTTCGCGGATAACGCAACTTCGAAATTCGGAACATTAACCACAAAAAGGAGAGCAGGATGAATACTATCATCGATACCATTGCCGCAAACCCGTCGCTCACCAAGCTCGTATCGTCGCTGGAAAAAGCCGGGCTCATTGACTCCTTGAAAGGGGCTGGCCCCTACACCCTTTTCGCGCCGACCAACGAATCATTCACCAGAATGAACATCGAAGCCATGTTGAATGATGCCAAGGAGCTTTCCGAGACACTTACCTACCATGTTGCAGCGGGAAAACATACCGCGGAATCAATCGGTGCAATGGAAACGCTTGCTACCGAGAATGGTAAATCTCTGACCGTCGTAATCGAAGAGGGCGAAACAATGGTGGACAATGCAAAGTTTGTCACCACCAACATCGAGTGTTCAAACGGAATCATTCACATCGTTGATAATGTCTTCAAGCCGATGCTGTCGGGATGGTACCGGGAAGAGTAACAATATAATCGGTCACAACCGGCCAGTTTTCTAACCAACACGCGACACAGACCCAAACTCCCCAGGGGATCGGGAGGATCACCACCCGATCCCTTCCCCGCAACGGTGACAGATTGCAGCAGAAAAATTTCTCATCTCCGTGAACAATTCCCTGTAATTTTCGCGGCACATCTCACGGCCAACTCCGGATTTCCACTGGAAGTACCAGCAACAAATCCATCGCAAAACTTTTCCTTGCGGAAAAGTACTGTTGCTTTTACTCTATTCCGAAAGCGAAAGGACCGGCTGCATGTCTGACAACTGTACCGTCATCACCAACCCCCTTTCGGGGAGTTTTTCTCCCCGAAGACTTTCCGGAGTACTGGATTTTCTGGTCAGGCAGGGCTTAAGTCCCGAGATGCGAGAGGTCATTTCTCCTGAATCCGCGGCAGAATGCGCGCAGGCCGTCTGCCGCAACCAGCGTAACCCCCTGATCATTGTCGGAGCAGGAGACGGAACAATCAATGCGGTCGTGAACGGTCTGACCCCGGGCAGCGCAACTCTGGCCGTAATTCCGTTCGGGACCTCGAATGTGCTGTGCCGCGAACTGTGGATCATGTCGCCGGAACAAGCATTGGAAAAGATTGCCGCCGGGGTCTCGCGCAATCTCTGTGTCGGCTCCCTTGAAAAAGGAGAAATAAAACGCACGTTTCTCCTGATGGCCGGCATCGGGCTTGATGGTCAAGTGGTCAAGGAGGTCAGGACCGCGGAAAAGAGGCGTTTCAAAAAAGGAGCCTACCTTCTTTCCGCACTCCGGGTACTGCGCTCCTGGGATACCGGCCGGTTCGAAATCATCTCCGGCACCAGGAGCATTGACTGCCACAGCGTTATTGTTTGCAATGGTGCAAAGTACGGCGGCAATCTCCTCTTCGCTCCGGGTGCCTCTCTCTTCGAGCCGGAATTCCGTATTGTCTGCATGCAAGATGCGACACGGCTCGGGTATTTGAAAACCTTACCCGGCCTGCTGCTCGGAAAAGGACTTAATGGCGCGGGAATTTTGACCTTTCCGGCCAGCGAACTTGAAGTTCGCGGCAAGAAGCCCTTGCAGGCGGATGGTGATTACTACTTCGACGCCCCGGTTCGCATCCGGGCGATTCCTGATTTCGTGAAGATAATTGTTTAGGGGAAGAAACGTGCGCGTTGTCGGTATCGGTCAATGTTCCTGGGATTATCTGGCAGTGGTCGACTCGTTCCCGGCCAGCGACAGCAAAGCTGAGGTCAGCGAATGGCAGGAACAGGGCGGCGGCCCGGTCGCCACGGCGCTTGTGGCACTCGCACGACTCGGGATAACCGCTGATTTTCACGGGGTTGTCGGAGACGATCGGGAAGGCGCTAAAATCAGGGAATCACTCCATAGCGAGGGAATCGACATTTCTGGCCTGGTCACGCGGAATATGGCCCTCTCTCAGAAAGCTTTCATAGCAATCGAACGGAAATCGGCGAAACGCACCATCTTCTGGGAAAGGCCTTCAGGCGCCCCGCTGCTCCCCGTCGAACTACCGGAAGCACTCCTTGCTGACTGTTGCTTCCTGCTGCTTGACGGACTCATGTCGGAGACATCACTTTTTGCGGCGAAAAAGGCACGCAGCCTGGGGATTCCGGTCATGCTCGATGCCGGAAAAGTCCGGCCGGGAATGCTGAAAATTGCCCGGTCGTGCGATTACCTGGTGGCGTCGGAACAGTTTGCCCTCGACCTGGGCTGGGCCGGAGATCCGGCAGCGTTTCAGCCGCAGGCCAAACGACTTGGAGCACCGGTCGTAACCATCACCTTGGGGGAGCGGGGAAGCGTAACCTACCGGGACAGTGAAATTATCTGCCTCCCGGCTTTTCCGGTCGAAGCACGGGACACGACCGGGGCCGGCGATGTCTTTCATGGCGCCTATGCTTACGGACTTCTCCGGGGACTCGATCTACGCGACACGATCCGTTTCGCCTCCGCGGCCGCCGCCATGAAATGCAGAATGATTGGTGGCAGGGCCGGGATACCTGACCAGGCTCAAGCTCTCGGTTTCCTGGCCGAAAATAAATGCAGCATTTCTTTTCCCGATTGATTTTCAAGTACCGCGGCAGCAAATAATGAGCAGCATCTAGACAGAACCGGCAAGTATGATACATAGTTATAACGTAAACTGAGGAGATGTTCGCCATGTCAACACCTAAAATCCTTCTGGTAGATGACACGAGACTTTTCATTGAACTGGAAAAGAATTTCCTGAAACACTCACCGGTACATGTACTTAGCGCCTCCAGTGGAGAAGAAGCACTCGAGATCGCCCTGAGGGAACGGCCGGACTTGATTTTCATGGACATCAACATGCCCGGCATGGGAGGTCTTGCCTGCTGTGCTACGTTAAAGGCAAACAAGACGCTCTGCTCAATTCCGGTCGTGATGGTCTCGTCCT
>JAJZQA010000275.1 GCA_021810985.1 Deltaproteobacteria bacterium | reverse complement strand
GCCACGGTATCGAAAAGCGCAGGCAGCAAAGAAAAAAGCCCTGCTGGTCTCCTCGTCCGCGGCACCGGCAATTTTCGCGCGCTGGTTTTTCGGAACCGATAAGCAGCTCAAAATGACGGCAAATGTTCTCGGTGCCGAAGTAGTTGGTTCACTCTCTACAGGTATGATTGCCAAGCAGCAACAGCCGAAATTGGCGGAATCCGTACGGGTGAAGATCGGACTATTGGCGGGAAGACTGGAGTGACACACTGCGCAGTTTCCTGTCGACGAAAAGACCAGACCTGCCAGGTTTTGAAAACCTGGCAGGTCTCTGTAGTTGACTGGAGAAAGCTGAGAGTGTCAGGGCAACACGTTTGTTTTGAAAGACTGACAGAGATGCAAAGAATTACCAACCAGAAAAAAATCATTCAATGCCGGTCAGAATCGGCACCGTTGAGGCAGGAGAGATGAAATGAAAATTTCCGTTCCGAGTAAATGTTTGACATGTGGCGGTACTGATATCGTGAGAAACATTTCCGTATCACAATCGGTCGAAGTAGGGTCCACTGGGCTGGAGTACAGGACGGCAGTTGTGATCACCGGATCGGAGGCTCTCTTGGCCGATCTCTGCACGCAGTGCGGCACGATCCTCAGATTGCACGTCAAGAATCCCGATAGAAAGTGGATCACGAAATTCTGAATCAGACCGGCCAGATTTCAGAACCTGACAGGTCACAGTTCCAGACCGGATCATGCTCAGCAATAATCCGGTCTGGACCTATATTCAGTTGATCGGGGCACGAGAACAACTGTTACCCGGCAAAATCGACAAAATCCGGTCTCGCCCAGCCGAATTACAGGCGCGGCTGCTAACGCTCATTCCCTCTTTTTGAAAGGAAAATGCCCCCGGCAATCCCGAGTGCCGCCCCGATTACTCCCCCGGCTACTAGATAGTTGAAGGATGTTCGTGCTACCTGCAGGTAAATCTGCTCAAAGCCTTGCAATGAGCCTCCCCGGGTGATGACGACGTCGAATGGCAATTGTCCGACCAGAAAGGCGGGAGGACGATAAACGTATCCGATGAATGCTCCGACTACCAGCCCGACAACGGCGAAAATAATGACCAATTTACCCTTTTTTACCATGAGAGGCTCCTATTCACTCAATCTGCTTTCCCAGGTACCCTGCTGAACGTATAACGTATCCTACTTTGAATAGAAATGCTCGCAAATCTGAGATGAAAATTACACAATATACGATTTGCTTACACCTCCTTGTGCTTATTCTCTATTTTCCCTTGCTACCGGCTGCTGTCAATCAAGGGGCAGGTTCAGTCAGGGTCCGTCTTGCAGTCTGGTAATCGTGGAGTAAAATACCCGCATGCCGGGCACTACCCTGAAAGGCTTAAAAGGTAAGTGCCACGCTGATGTATACTTGAAACATGGAGGTAGCTTGCTATGAAATCTGCGAACTTACACAAATGGTTACTGCTGAGTTTCTTTTGCGCCGCAGTGCTCTTGATCGGACTCGGCGGTAGTGCCGCCGGCGCGTCACCGGCAGGTCCTGTTGCCATCAAGGGCTATGACAGCGTCGCCTTTTTCACGAACGGTAAGCCCTTGAAAGGCAGCGCGTCGTTTTCCTTCCAGTGGCACGGCATGACATGGTATTTTCGGACCGCTGAAAATCGGGACATGTTCGCGGCCAGTCCGGAGAAATATGCCCCACAATATGACGGCTATTGTGCCTGGGCCATGACCGAGTCGCGGAAAGCCATCACCGAGCCGGAAGTATGGAGAATAGTCGACGGGAAGCTGTACCTGAACTGCAGCAGGTCGGCGTATCAGAAGTGGATCAAAGACCTTTCAGGCAACATTAAAAAGGCCGATCAAAACTGGTTGAAATTAACTGCCGGAAAGCTGAACGAACAGGGGAAAAAAGGGCTGCCCGGAAAATAGGATCATTACTCCATTTTCGTCAGGTACATTTCTCGATCTCAGATGGTAAACGTTGGGGGCGGGACGGATCAGTATATGAGAGAAATTCAGGAGAGTACATAATGCCGCTAGAATCAATAAATCCGGCCACCGGCAGGGTTATGCAGGTTTTCGAGGAGTGGACCGCGTCTGCGACGGACAGGGTTATCGAGGAGGTGCATGGAAGTTGGCCTGCCTGGCGCGACAGTTCTTTTGCCGAGCGGGCCGCACTGCTGCGAAAGGCGGCGGAGATTCTGCGCCTTCACGCAGGCGAGTATGCCGAACTGATGGCCCTGGAGATGGGGAAACCACTTGCCCAGGGCCGGGCCGAGGTGGAAAAGTGCGCCTGGGGCTGCGAATATTTTGCCGACCATTCCGCCGGGTACCTGGCCGATGAGCCGGCGAAGAGCGACGGTTCCCGGGCTTATGTGGCGTTCCGGCCCCTCGGGCTGGTGCTGGCGGTCATGCCCTGGAACTTTCCTTTCTGGCAGGTCTTCCGCTGCGCGGCCCCGGCTCTGATGGCCGGGAATGTGCTGGTCCTGAAACATGCCTCCAATGTGCCGCGCTGTGCCCTGGCCATCGAGGAGGTCTTCCGCAAGGCCGGTTTTCCGGAAAACACTTTTCGCACCCTGCTGATCGGCGCCCGCAGCGTGGCGGGCGTGATCGAAAACCCCAGGGTGAAGTCGATTGCCCTTACCGGCAGCGATGCCGCCGGACGCCAGGTGGCGGCAACCTCCGGCCGGATGTTGAAAAAAACCGTTCTGGAATTGGGGGGGAGCGACCCGTTCATCGTTCTGGCTGATGCCGACCTGGCGAAGGCGGCCAAGGTTGGGGCGTTGGCTCGCTGCAATAACGCCGGGCAAAGCTGTATCGCCGCCAAGCGGTTTCTGGTGGAAGATTCTGTCTACTCCCGCTTTCTGGAGTTGTTTGTCAGGGAGATGGCCGCCCTGGTCGTCGGCGACCCGCTGGATGAGGTCACCCAGGTTGGTCCACTGGCCCGGCAGGATCTGGTCGTGGATCTGCATGGTCAGGTGACAGATGCTGTGAGCCATGGCGCCGAGGTGATCCTTGGCGGTCAACCGTTGGAGTCACCCGGTTGCTACTATCCGCCGACCGTAGTGACCGGCGTGAAGCCGGGGATGCGTGCCTACCATGAGGAACTGTTCGGCCCGGTGGCCACGGTCATGGCGGTACGCGACGCAGAGCATGCCCTGACTGTGGCAAATGATACCCCCTTTGGCCTGGGAGCGTCACTCTGGACCGCTGACCCGGCCAAAGGGGCCGCTCTTGCGGCACGGATCGAGTCCGGCGCGGTCTTTGTCAACGGCATGGTGAAGAGCGATCCGCGCTTGCCATTCGGCGGGGTGAAAGATTCCGGCTACGGACGGGAACTGGCCGGGTTCGGCATTCGAGAATTCGTCAATGTCCAGACGGTTTGGATCGGCTGAAAGACTGCAAAGGAGTATCTCTCGTGAACAGAAGAAAACTCTCGATTATTATCGCACTTGTCACCGGCATCCTTGTTCTGCTCCCGGCAGGGGCACTGCTCTTGGTCAAAATATTGGTGACCCCGGAAATGCTCAGGAAAAACGTGGTGCCCAGGGTGGAAAAAGTCCTGCAGCGCAGGATCGAAATGGGCGACGCGAAAATCGGGCTCTTTTCCGGGATAGCGTTGAAAGGTGTGAAAATCTACGAGAAAGATGGCAAAGGGCCGTTCGTTTCGTTTGCGGAAGCGCGTCTGCACTACCAGTTTCTGCCCCTTTTGTCCCGACGGGTGGTGGTGGACGAGGTTGTTCTCGATACTCCTGACATCAATATCGTCAGAAATCTTGACGGGTCGTTCAATTTCAGCGATCTGCTCCGGAAAAAACACGTAGAGACTCCCGCCAAGGAAAGGACACCCATAACTTTTGCCGTTGCCAAAGTCGAGGTGAGG
>JAJZQA010000274.1 GCA_021810985.1 Deltaproteobacteria bacterium | reverse complement strand
ACATTCCCCCATTTCCAAAACGGCGGAGTGCACAAGACAACCCTACCTCTTCCCTCAAGCCTTTATCACCCGATGTGGCAAATCCTTGTGTCCACATTCCCCCATTTCCAAAAGGGGGGCCAGGGGGGATTTCTAAAGAACTCTCTGTGCTCCTCATTCACTCCTCACATTGTCGATGGATTCCTGGGACTGATCATCGCCGTCTCCGATGAGACGACCGTCAACGCTATCATGACGATCATGATGATCATGGAAATAATTACCTGAATGAAATCGATCGCGTTCTTGAGCTTGTAGCCGGTTTCTTTTTCGTAATAATTCGCCAATTGCAGCGCTGAGTGTCTGACCGTACCGGTCTCGGCCCCGCTGTGGAAGCGGGAAATAGCAGTTTCAGTGAAAACATTGGTTGCGGCAAGGGATTCGGTCAGGCCTTTGCCCTGTGTGACCATCATCGGAATTGCGACATTTTTGATCTGATACTCCATATACTTATTGCCGCACGCCTCTGAAGCAAGCCTGATGACATCTATATTTTCCCCTGAGCCGCTGTACATCGCATAGAAAACCCTGCAGAATATCTCTATGCTTGTCTTGTGAAGCAGGCTCCCGATAGCCGGCACCTTCATCATGTACTTATCAAGAAGGAATCTTCCCTTCTTTGTCGATATAAAACGCGCCAGGAAAATGCCGCCGGCCACGAACACCATCGACAACCACCAGAGATTCTCCGTTACCAGATGGCTGAGCTTCAAAGTAGCCTCAGTCATCGGGGGTACCTGCCCAAGTTTGGCGAAGAGCTCCGCAGTAGCCGGGAATATGTACCCGACGTAATAAATAACAGCTATGAACAGGACAAACAGAGTAACCATGGGCATTATCAGGGCACTCTTGAGACTCTTCTTGAATTCGGCTTGCCGCTCCAGGAACTTCGCGGTGCTTTCGTAAATTTCAGCCATATTGCCGCTTTTTGAAGCGAGCCCCAACATGTGGGCCGTAAATTTGCCGAAGATTTTTTCATGCTTGAGAAACGCCTGTTCGCTGTCCTTCCCCTGCTTGAGATCGTTATTGATCTCTCTCACCGAGTCCCGGAGAGTCTTGTTTTCAATGTCGTTGGTCAGCAGCTGAAGGATTTCGTTGAAGGGCAGCTTCTCGCGGAGCAAATCGGCACTGACACGAACGAAGGTTACCACTTCCGTAGCAGGGGGTTTTGGCTTGAAATCTATGAGCTTCTTCTGAACAGATATGACTTTATAGTCGAGGCGCTGAAGAGCTTGCTGAACCTCTTCCTTGGTAAAGGCCTTCTGTTCGCCTCTGACCTGTTTCTCGCCGTTCTGTCTTACTCTGTAAACAAATGTGGCCCGCGTGCTGAGACCGGTGAGTTTGAACTGATTCTTTTGGGATATCTCGGTGACAATTTTCTTTGCCTGTGCGCGCGTCTCGGCAGACACAACACCCTGGACAGTTCTCCCGCCGGGTCTCAACCCTTGAAACCTAAATTCCGACAACTTGCCCTCCTCAATCGTAACTTCTTTTAATTAAACATCAAACCGCAACTCACTTTCCATCTGGAAAGTGGAAAAGGAAAAATGAAGAAGGGTTACAGATCAATGTCCAGGTTGCCGCGATCAAACGAGTTGAACATCAACTTCTGGAACGTACTTGCCGTGCGGGCACGGCCGAATAGTGTAGCCGAGTGCGCAGAGATATTCATAAAGATCGCAAAGAAAGTCGCATTCGCATTGTTAAACCTTCTTCGCACTTCGGTTGACATAGATTGTGTGTTTGCTTCCCTCTCGCAGAAATTCACAACCATGCTTCTCCAGATGACGGATCACATCAGCCCGCTTCAAAGGTCAGCTCGCCAAGTTAAATTCCTCTTTGATTACGTCATGGCCAGCTATATTCTCCTCCGCGAGCTGCCGATTTGCTTCCAGCACCATTTCGACGGCTTCGGCGAGATTTTCCCGTGTCTCTTCGAGTGTCCTTCCCTGGGTATTTGCGCCAGGTAACTCTTCAACAAACCCGACGTAGCCATCCGGGAACTTCTGAAATACCGCGGTTAAAGTCACTTCGGACCTCCTTACGGGTAGAAATTTACATCCCTTTCCTCAGAAAGGCTAAGGTTAACGGTTCACTTGACATGATTGTGGGCTTTCTGAGTGTTCCGTCGAGGTCTCACCCGGGAAGCTTTGGTTATCAGTGATCTCAGAGCTCGGTTTACGGATTCCTGGGTAGGAAAAGCTTTCGCGACATCGGGGTCAAGCAGTACCACATTCGTTCCGTTTCGGTATGAATCGTAATACTTTCCCCTGACGCCCGTTCCTAACTCTTCGCGATGATATTCTTCTCTCATCTCTCTCAGTTTATCCTTCTTCATCCCACTCGAATTCCATTCAGAAGAAAGATATAAGGTTGGCCCCAGAAATTCTACTACGCCTTCTCCATTCAGCCTTTTCAAAGAACTCTCTTGCAGGAGGCTTCCCTTGCGAACGCCGGGTGAAGGTCGAAAACGCCAGCAGAAGTAAAACTCTAAACGTTTCCTGCGCCCTTCCGGCAACCTTCGCCCTCCATCGTTCCCCCCTTTGCCAAAGGGGACTAGGGGGATTTGAAAACAAGAGGGCAGAAAATCCCGGTGTCCTATTGGAGTTACTGCCCCAAGATATGAACTTACCGAATGGTCAGTTCACGACTCCGGCACTGTCTGCATCAGCGGTTACCTTTATACATGCTTCAACCGGAAGGGAGGTGTTATTTCCCTTCTCTGTCCCAATGCCTACTATGTAAATCGCTACGGGACTACCGGTTATCGCCTGTTGGGTTGTGTCGGCAGAACCTCCCGCACTAGTGGGCCATCCGGTCCGAACTCCGTAGCCACCGTTCGCGTTACCCAAGTCTGAAGGCGATAGAGCGAACCCATTAAAGCTCTGTCCGCCGCCAGCCATTGAGGTCGGCTTGCGATAATACTGTTGAGCCTTAGCCGCAAGGTTGTTCAGATCATTTATAACCTGGTCCCGGTTGGAGCTTTGCGCGTTGCTCTTGAACATTGATATTCCAACCGCTATAGCAATACCAACGATAATTACGCCAAGAACAATAAGTAGAAGTTGTTGCTGTCCCATATTTACCTCCTTTTAAGTTTTGGGGACGTTTGAAGAAGACTCTAAAAACGCCTTGCCACGACGGAATATAAACGGCATTTATCAAGAAAGTCAAGCTTCTCCTCCTTTGGGTCAGCCGTCTCACTCGTCGATGACGCTTCTATGAGTGCAACAGCGGTGCCAATCCGTTAGGGAGGCGCCACTACCCTATATCGGCGCAAAAATGGGGGGTATCGAGTGAATAGAAGTGAAAAAATTACTGATTGCCCGCAAAAATTACCGCAATTTCCGGTCTCCGCTCTCTCCCCAAACGTCAAATCCGTACTTCACCTCTTCCAGGCACAGCCCGCAAGCCGGTGCAGACATCGAAGCGAGGGAGCGTTCCTCCGACTTCATGATTCGCCCAAAATCGTCCACTGAGATTTTCCCGCGCCCCACATCCAAAAGCGTCCCCACGATCGCCCGAACCATCCCATGAAGAAACCGATTGGCCTCGATCTCGAACTGCAGAAATGGGGACTGGGAGAAAGGGGGATGGGGGGATGGGGGGATGGGGGAAACAGGTAACTCAGGGCGTGTATCGTCCTTCTCCTCCTCCTGTCTCCACGTCCCCCAATCTCCCAGTCTCCCAGTCTCCACCTTCCATTCCGCTTTCGTTACGTCACAGATGAAGCTGCGCTGCTGGTCGGCATACTTGGTAAATGATTTGAAGCTCTTTCTACCGATCAGGAAGCTGGCCGCCTCATTCATTTTCTCGACCGAAATCCCGTAAGGAACGAATGCGGCGAAGTCCCTGAGGGT
>JAJZQA010000273.1 GCA_021810985.1 Deltaproteobacteria bacterium | reverse complement strand
TCCGAAAACGAGCTTTGCTGTTGAAGACAATTCGGTGCTCCTTGAGATAGCATTCGGAATAATGCATCCGATAAACAGGCGCCATGGATTGTAGAATTCGCCTGCAGAATGCATTTATTGTGAAGTCAGAATTATCAGCACAACGGCCAATGCAACCCGGTACATCTCAAGCCAACGGTCAAGGTCATCTTTCAAATAGATGACTTTCCGACCAAGCTTGATGTACGGAGGCGGTGGCATTCGATTTTCTCTGCGCCCTTCGCAACGTCCCTGGCGCAGTGAAATCCGGGCAACACCGATATAGCGTGCCGCATCTTCTTCAGACATTCCCCTCGGGGTGATCGGCCCTTCTGCCTGAATCTTCTCCATGTTTTTCCTCCTTGTTACTCGCGATGATTAGTGGTATAATTTTGCATACAGATGTATAATAAGCACAATAAAGTGCAAAAACAAGAAAAATATGTAGCATTTTGTGCAAAAAATGCAGCGGGAGATAATTGTGGGGCGAGTTGCTAATTATCGTAATAAAATTAATGGGATGTTGGACGGGTTTGAGCAGAATTTAAATGAATTGTGGGCAGAAGACGGCTTTGGCAATTTTGAAGTACCTTTTGATAAAGAAGACGATAAATCCCATTATGAATATTCTATTAAAGAACTTGAAAAGGTCATCAGGCTTTTAGATGCTCTGAAAAGTGTAGGAGTGGATGAAGGACCTGGTTTCTGCAACAAGATATCTGAGGCTACAGGTTATTCCAGAAATAGAGTGTCGGACATGCTTTCTGGAAATGCTTCTTTAAATCCGAGATTTATTAAAGCTGTTTGTGCCGCATTTGGAACTTCTGAGGAATATATTTTAGAGGCAAAGGGGACGATGGCGACAGCTGCTGCAGTAAATCCTATGGAAAGCGTGGCCATGAAGGAGGCTTTACGGATACTATCCACAATGACCGAGCCTGAAAGATGGAAAGCAGCCGCCATGTTGATGGAAATGGTTCAGCAGAAATAATCAACATCACGTAAGGTTGGAAGGGCAACGCTATAAAAAGTGCGCTATTTGTAAAGCATGGATTTACTTTTAGCGCATTTTCTATATGACGGTTCGAAGTATTGCTGCTGCTTGCTGGCCGATTGACAGGCCAGAGGCTGGTATGCGCCGCACTTTCGCTATATACCTTGACAGACTACCCGCCACAAATACCATCTCGGTAGAATATAACCAGATTTCACTTCTCTGACGGCCATAAATAGCGCTGTAGTAATATTTTAGTTGATTAGTGGAGATGTTTGTGTAAAATATCACTTAGATGATATTTTAATTTCGAGGGTTGTCGTATGTCAAAAACCGTGATCCCGCTTCCTGTTCCGGAACCGCAACCGCTGACAGATGCAGCAACACTGGGAAAATTTGTCCGCGCCAGGAGGACGCAGGCCGGCATGACCATTCATGAAGCGGCCGCCTTCTGCGGTGTTGCCGTCGGCACCATGAGCAAGCTGGAAACTGCATCCGGCGATGTCAAGTTGAGCAGCATCCTGACGGTCTGCTCCATGCTGGGGATCAACGTCACTATCGAGGCCCGGGAGGGATAATGGCTGCAAATCTCACGATCGATCTCGACCGCAGACATCTCGGAAAGATTATTCTTGAAGAGAAAAGCGAGCAGTATAGCCTAGAGTATGCTCCATCCTGGCTTGAGGGGGGAGGTTTTGCTGTATCGCCGCATTTGAAACCGGGCGAATGCGCTTCGGAATCGGTAAAACGGTTTCTGGCCAATCTGCTTCCTGAAGGAAGATGGCTGGAAGAACTTTCCCTCTCCAGTCGCATTTCCCGCTCGAATGTGTTCGGGCTTATTGCCGCTATCGGAGCGGAGACAGCCGGAGCGATGTCGTTCAGGATGGGCGATGAACCAGAGGGAACATTACAGACAACTTTCAGGCCGGTGACCGCCATGGAACTTGAGGGGCGCATCAGCCAACGCAAGAATGTATCCATAGCGGTATGGGACGGCAAACCGCGACTCTCGGTGGCAGGCGTACAGGACAAACTGCCGATGCTGATCCGGGCGGATGGGGAGATGGGATTCGGCGAGGGTGAACAGGCCTCGACCCATATTCTCAAGTTCGGCACCGAACGTGCCCTGCATCTTGTGGTCAACGAATTTGTCTGTATGCAGCTGGCACGGGCTATGAAACTGCCGGTTGCCGAGGTTGCTCTGGCCCGTTTTGGAGAGCCGGTGCTGGTGGTGCGCCGTTTCGACCGGCAATTGACGAATGACTCAGTGATCAGGAAACATTTGATTGATGGTTGTCAGATGCTGGATCTACCGCCGACCTACAAATACGAGCGCCCCTTCGGCAAAGGAGGGGATGCCGCCGTCATCAGGTCAGGCGCCAACCTGCCGGACCTCTTCGCTTCCTGCCGCTTATGCCGGGTTCCTGCTGCTGCCGTGCGGGATATGCTCAACTGGGTGCTGCTGCAACTCTTGATCGGCAACAGCGATGCCCATGGTAAAAACATCTCCTTCTTTGTGGGGCCGGCAGGGATCGATATGGCTCCTGCCTATGATCTACTCAATCTCGATATGTATGCCACTCAATATGACCGGGACTTTTCCATGGCAATCGGCGATGCCTTTGCTCCGGAGGATATTTCGCCATGGGAACTGGCAGAGATGTGCGAAAGGTGTAATCTGCAGAAACGTCTGGTCGCCAACACGTTGACAGCGCTGTCGGGAAAACTGCTCAAGGCAATTGATCTGATTGATCTGGCTCCGCTGCTGCCGGGTGAGGAATCTGATTTCGCACGTGAAGTGATTGCAGCGATCAGGAAGAATGTGGAACGATATCTGCCGTACGCGAAGCAGCTGCCGAAGATGACCGTTTGATGCAACCTGTGTCGGTTGGCTGAAAAAGGGGTTATGACGGTGAAGTGCCGGTTACCAGCAGATTGACGGCCGCGGCCTTGTGTTCGGGGGCAAGGTGAGCATAGCGCAGGGTCATCTTGAGATCGCTGTGCCCCAGCAGTTCCCGCACGGTATTCAGGTCAACTCCGGCCATGACCAGTTTGCTGGCAAAGTGATGTCTCATATCATGCCACCGGAAATGGTCAATTTTTGCCAGCTTCAGCAGGGATTGCCATGACCTCTTCGTGTTGTTGAACTGCTCATTCTTCTTGCCGGGGAAAACGACATCGCCTTCGGTCTGCTTCCGCCAGCTCTTCAGAGCAGAATAGGCCAATGTGTTGAGCGGGATGTGTCTGGTAACGCTGCTTTTCGCCTCTTCTCCCCTGACCGTGGCGATCTTTCTTTTGAAGTCGATATCGCTCCAGCGCAGGCTGAACACCTCGCCTCGCCTCATCCCGGTATTAAGGGAAAGAATCACCATCGGTTTCAGGTGGTCGACATACGTGACCTCTTTGAGATCGGGCAGCAGAGCGTAACCGCGAGCTCGCCGCCATTCGTTGGCGCTGTCCCGTTCGCTACGGAATGTCGTTTCCCTCGCGTCCAGCGCAGCAAGCAGACTCGCTTCTTCCTTGCCGTCGAGAAAACGGATGATGGGATTCTTGTCGATTTTGAGAGGCTTCACCTTGTTGGCAAGAGGATGAGTCGGGATATACTCCCATTCAACGGCGCGGGAGAGGGCGGCGCGCAAATTTGCCAGGTCGCGGTTGATGCTGGCCGGCGAAAGCCCCGACTTCAGCTTGCCGGTACGCCATTGCTCGATTACCCTGGGATTGATTTCATCAAGCTTCGATTCCAGCAAGTCGGGAAAACAAGTCTTGAGCCTGGCAGACGTCTGTTCCCCGGTTTTCAGATTTTCGAGCAGCCAAGGTGAATATACTTTCTCCAGATATTCACTGAGAGTATTCACCTGCTGCTTACTGTCGTTGGGAACGGTACCATCTTTCACG
>JAJZQA010000272.1 GCA_021810985.1 Deltaproteobacteria bacterium | reverse complement strand
CTTTTGCTGGGTGACGTCCTTGGCGTAGCAGACAATGTTTTTCAGCTCGCCGTGATCGTCAAAAGCCGGATAGAAATGCGTTTCAAAAATCTGGCCGTTGGGGAGCTGACTGAAATCAGTAACCGGCTCCAACAGTTTAACCTGGGAAATGTGGCTGAACAACTCAAAGGGAACCGGGTACATCGCGGCCAGCTCTTCGGTATGGCGGTTGAGAACCATGTCCGGGTTGAAATCGTATCTGGCATGAAAAGCCTTGTTCACCATACGGAGAAACCCGTCCGGCGACACAAGCACGATAAGGTCGGCGATTGCATCAAAAACCGACTGAAGAAGCTCCTTGCTCTGCATAAGACCGGCCATATTCTGCAGACTTTCCATGGTAACACCAACCTGCCGGCCGATGGAAAGAAGAAGTTCGCGGTGCCTCGGGTCGATCTCACCGACATCATACCCTGTGAAAGTCATGATCCCGAGAATTCTGTTCCGGCAGCAGAGCGGGATATTGAGGCACTTCCCCTGGGCCGTGTCGGAGGTAAAAAAATTCAGTTCGCCACAAACCGTCTCGCAGATCGTCGAGGAAGCAGAGATGCCCTCTTTATCCGGAATAATCTGGTGGGAAATCACATCGCAGGAAAGGTTTTCGGCAAGTTCCGGGGCGTTATCCTGGCATTGCAGGGATAGCCCCTGGCGATCCGGGCGGAACAGGTAAATCCCTGCCCCTTTTGCCGCCGGGATCACCTCCAGGGTTTGCCGTAAAACCTTGGGAAGAATGCTGCGGAGATCCATGGACTGAGTGATGAGTTCGGCGATGATGTTCAAGGTCTGGAGTTCCCGGTTCCGTTCCTGCATCTGTCTGTGCAACTGGTTCTGGGACTCTTGCAATGCCTTGGTTCGTTCCTCGACCTTTTCCTCAAGATTTTCGGCATAATCGGTGAGTTGCAGGCGGTTTTCCTTCAGGTGCCGGGCAATGAGGGTTGCGGTTGCGTTTAGCTCGCCGATTTCATCCATGCTCCGGGCCTGCATGTAGAGCTGTTCGCCTTTTTCGTCGGTGAGATTCAGACGAAAAATATCCAGCAGGGTGCGGATGTTCTGGATGATGAGCTTGTTGAAGAAAAAAGCGATAATGGCGTACAGGAAGAAAAAGGAAAGAAATACTGTGCTGAAGACGGAAAGAGCAAACTCGCCGATGCGGTGCAACCCTTCTTCCACGGGAATGCCGACGCTGACCACACTGCTTACCTGATCCTTTTTCTTAAAAAATCCCCTGGTGTTGCCATATGCCGCGACAATGCTCCCAGGCGCGTCCTCCGGCCTGCCGTGGCAGTGAAGACAGGAGTCCTCATAGCGAACCGGACTGATCTTCACAAAATACTGTTCTCCTGCCACTGAGCGTATCCCTTGCCAGGATGCGGCTTGTGGGTGATTGTTGAAATACCGGATCATTTCCAGTTCCCGCTGGTTCGCCTCGAATTCCGGATTCTTGGCATTGATGGCGACCCGGCGGTAGAAAATATCAGGTAGGTCTTCCTTGAATTTTTCCATGACCACACGGCTTACATAAGAAGTGGACATGGCCTCGATGACAAAACTATCCTGGCCGAGCAAAGAATACATCCTTGGCCGCAAAACCTCTTGAACATAGGCGCGATTGGCATCCACAGCCGCCATGACAAGCTCGGCCTTGTGCAGGGCCTCTTCCTGCAAACGTTTTTTCTGATGCGCATAAATAATGGCGGACCAAAAAAGGCAGAAGAGAAAAAGAATGAAGGCAAGGCCGATCAGAAACTTGCCCTGCACCCCTGGCGGCTTGATGTTACCCAGCAATTCTTTTGATTTCTTGCTAAGCACCATTTCCCATCCCCCGTGATGACCAAAAAGTGTTTTTTAACAACCAGGTATCGGCATAATTTTATGTAATCATGGAAATATGTTAGGTGTCAACTAAAGGCGTCACTGGATACCAAAGGATGCGGTTCTCGGGTTGTTTCCCCCTTTTTCTGATGAAGCCCAGAGCAGACAATGTATTTATAACTCTTTGTTTTTATAATTATTTCACTTTAGCAGAAAGTGTTCGTGTAGCACGGCACCCTCTTTGCAAAGACACACGCCAGCAAAATCGTACCATTGTCAATGACAGCCACATTCACCAGGAGGGGAAAAGAGCGCCCACAGGATATCGATCTTGCCTAAGCGTACCTGACCAAAAAAAGGGGAGAATATGGACGAAAAAAAAATTGATGAAGACAAACTGACAGAGGGACAGTGCGATTCGGAAGAAACCTGCAAAATAGAGAAAAAAAAAGGCTGGATGAGCGAAGACTGGCTTTCGCTCTGGTTGGGCCTCTTTATTTTCTTCCTCTCCCTGGGAGCGTTCCAAGGGGCCGACATTCTGGGCTGGGGCGCCTCAACGAGCGTCTGGAGCGAAGTCGCCAAATCCACCAAACCGGTGTCCATCGCCTACCAGAACGTCAAGGGTGAAATCACCAAGATCGACGGCGCCAAGGTAACCCTCAAAAAAGCCGACGGAAAAGAGACCACGGTCACCGTAAAGGCCGACACTTCCACCCTTGCGGTGGGGCAGGTATACGAGCAGAAAGGTCTTTCGGCCGTGGCCTCGCTGTTCATCACCTACCTGGTGATGCTGGTGATCATGGGGCTGGGCTCGACGATGATCGGAGCGGACTTTAAAAAATTCGCCCTCGGCTTCACCCTGATCTTCTGGATCAGTTATCTCTGCTGGCTCATGGGGCACTTTGCCAACATCGCCGCGACCAAGAATGAGATGGCGAAGTTCGGCATCAACTGGACGCTCAGCATGACCGGCGAGTTCGGCTTCATCATCGCCCTGATTGCCGGGCTCCTGGTCGGCAATCTCTTTCCCGGACTGGCCTCAGCCATGAAGGAAGCGGCCCGGCCCGAACTGTATATCAAAACCGCCATCGTCATCATGGGCGCTGGGCTCGGCGTAAAGGCCGCCCAATCGTTCGGCCTTGCGAGCAACATCATGTTCCGGGGATTCTGCGCCATTGTCGAGGCCTACCTGATCTACTGGGCCACGGTCTACTGGATCTCCCGGAAGTACTTCAAGTTCAGCCGGGAGTGGTCGGCGCCTCTTGCCTCCGGCATCTCCATCTGCGGGGTTTCCGCGGCCATTGCCACCGGCGGGGCCATCCGCGCCCGCCCGGTCATCCCGATCATGGTTTCCTCGCTGGTCGTCATCTTCGTGGCGGTGGAAATGGTCCTGCTTCCCTTTGCGGCAAAACTTTTCCTCTGGCAGGAACCGCTGGTCGCAGGGGCCTGGATGGGGCTGGCCGTCAAGTCCGACGGCGGAGCCATAGCGAGCGGCGCGGTGACCGACGCCCTGATCCGGGCGCAGGCCATGGATATGGAAGGCATCAACTATGCCGAAGGCTGGATCACCATGACTGCCACCACGGTGAAGATGTTCATCGATATCTTCATCGGCGTCTGGGCCGTGATCCTTGCCTACGTCTGGTGTGCCAAGATCGAATGCAAGCCCGGGCAGAAGGTCCGCCTCATCGAGATCTGGAACCGCTTTCCGAAATTCGTCCTCGGCTACATCCTCACCTTTATCATCCTGCTTGTCATCTGCTGGCCGGCGGTGAAGGCTATTGCCCCGGCGGAACATGCCCTCACGGATCTGAAGGTACAGGTTGCCTCGCTGGAAAAACAGCTCAGCGACAGCAAAGACCCTGCGGCCACCACCACGTTAGAGGCATCGCTCAAGGAGGCAAAAGCCAAGGAAAAAGAGCTGAAAGACTCGACCAAGGAACCAAACAAGCTGATTTCCAAGGCCAAAGCTGCAACGGATCAAGGCGATGTGTTCAGGAAAATATTTTTTCTCCTCTGTTTTTTCACCATCGGGGTGGTTTCAAACTTCAAGAAATTGGCACAGG
>JAJZQA010000271.1 GCA_021810985.1 Deltaproteobacteria bacterium | reverse complement strand
CAACCTCATGATTAACCCACATACCGATGAAACACTTCAACCGCCAGCACCGAAAGAATCAGGGAAAAATACGCACCAGCACAGAGATAAATCTTGGTGTCTGCCCTTCTCTGTCGATGCACTTGCGCCGGGTCCATGATGGTGGGAATTGACTCGAGTACCGGATAACCGATGTTCCTCAACGCTTCAACTGATTTAACTGAGTGATCCAGATTATCAAGAAACAGTGCTATCCCAACCCCGGCAGCCAGACCAGCCAGAATTCCCAGCAGGATTAATTTCACCCGGTTCGGACTGGCAGGAAATGTTGGCATGACCGCGGGATCAATGATGCGGAAGGTAGTAGTTTTGTCCTGTACCTCCATCTGCTGCGACATCTCTGATTGCCCCTGACGAGACAGCAATTTGTCGTAGAGGTTTTTACGGCTTTGCTTCTCCACTTCGAGCTTTTCCAGTCCGGCCTTGGCGGTTGGAATACCTTTCAGAAGTGCCTTATTCATGCCAATGTAGCGCTGCAGGCTCGCCTCACTCATCTTTACGGCCGAGAGTTCCGCTTGGACTTTTCCCATTTCCTCGGAATCAGGTTGTGCCAGCAAAACGCCGCGTCGGCCCTTAATCTGCTCCTGCACGGTCTCGATATCAGACTTTACCTTGAGCACCTCAGGATAGCTGTCGGTATATTCCACTCGCAACTCTTCCAGTCGCTTCTGGAGAAAAATAAGTCGTGACTGAAGTGGGTCGGCTGCCATTCTAACCACAGGTTTGAGCCCTTCCAGCTGTCGCCTCCGCAGTTGCAGATCATAGAGCTTCTGCTGCGCCAGGTTTATCTCCTCGAACAATTTTGCCTCGTCAACATTTATCACGCCACCCTTTTCCGCCTTAAACTTGTTCAAATCCGTTTCAGCTTCGACAAGTTTCTCTTTGACGGTACCGATCTGCTCAGTAAGGAACTTGGTGGCGCCATATGATTGTTCGCGCATTACGGTAAGATTTTCTTCGATGTAACGCTGTACAAGGGTATTCACAAAGTCTCTGGCTATCCGGGAATCTGTGTCGGTAAAAGAGATAATGAAAAGGTTGTCGTCCTTCACCTTCACATCGATGTTTTTTTGCAGGGTACGGATCAGTTCTTCTTGTGCGGCATCTGTTTTAGCTCGAGTAGTGGTAAGATCGAGGTCGTTGGCAACTTTGAGCAAGAGTGTACGACTGGTGATTGCATACTTGATGACCTTGATGGTGTCATCCCTGGAAGGAGTAACAGCGATGTCCTTAACCAGTTCTCCGATGACATTTTTCTCTATGAAGACGGTGCTCTGCGCCTGATATTTTTCAGGGAGAAGATAACAGGCAGCCACCGCAACTGTCATGACCAGCAAGGCGACGATAATTGCCTGAAGTTTCCACTTCCTGACAAGAGAAAGATACTGCTTGTAATTGAATTCAGATGACATTAATAACTCCGTTGTTTCAATGCTAAAAAATTCCTTCCTTGACAATAACGTAGTCCCCTGGCTTGAGGGTACGGTTCTGAGCAAGGTCGCCATCTTTCATGAGATCTTTAGCCATAACCGGCAGGGATATTTCCTTGCCGCCTTCCTTTCTCATGATTGAAGTACTGTTCTGACTGGCAAATTTGGTGAAACCACCCGCTTCCAGAATTGCCTCCAGCACCGTCATCCCGTCACGATAGGCAATAACCCGCGGCGTAGTGACCGCCCCTACGACATAGACGTTCTTGTCGGGAAAGCGAGGAATAAAGATGGCGTCACCGGTTTCGATAACCGTGTCGTCACTGATATCTCCATCAATGAAGAGCTTATAAAAGTTCTCTTTGACTTTCTTGCCCCCACGTAGCACATAGGCCTGTTTGTAGTCCGCGGCGCCTAAGTCTCCGACAGTTTTCCCCTCTGCTCCGCCACCGGAACCACCGATGGAGCAAAGGAGTTGCAACAACGTGGTGCGGCGGTTCAGATCGTAGACTCCCGATGCAACTCCGCCGCCGAAGATATAGACCTTGTTGTTGGTGAATTCCCGCACGGTAACCGTTACGATAGGATTCTTCACCAGTTCCTTCAGTTTCACCGAAAGGGATTCCTGTAATCCCGTAGGCGTAAAGCCGGCAGCCTGCAGGTCTCCCAGACCGGGAACGGTAACCTTGCCGTCAGGCCGGACCTTGACGGTAAAATTCAACTCCTTCACACCCCACACGGAAATATCCAGCGAATCACCCTCTCCGACCACATAATCACCACCCCAGGCGGATCCGGCCAGAAGAACAAGTGACAGGACGAATAAAAGTATTTTTTTCATAGAAGAGCTCCTGCAAATCAATATTTTACGAACAATGGAGAATTCACCCTGTCCCCTGTTCTCTGTTCACTGTTTCACTGTTCAACTGCCTAACCGCACTATCTCCCCCCCCTGCCCAGCACCACCTTGACAGTCTTGAGAATGACCAACAGGTCAAGCGATAAGGAGATGTTCTTGGTGTAGTACAGGTCGTAGCGGAGTTTTTCCAGCGCATCTTTTACTGAGGCTCCGTAGGGGTAGCAAACCTGCGCCCAGCCGGTAACGCCGGGTTTGACAAAGTGACGCTCTGAGTAGTAGGGAACGACCTCCTTCAGTTTGGCAACAAACTCAGGACGTTCGGGGCGCGGACCCACCAGGCTCATCTCTCCGAGCAGGACATTGAAAAGCTGAGGGATTTCATCGATGCGGGATTTGCGCAGGAAAGTGCCTAAGCGGGTTATCCGCGGATCGTTCTTCTGCGCCCATACAGCGCCTGTCGCGGTTTCCGCATCCTGCCGCATCGTCCTGAATTTGTAAACAGTAAATAATTTCTCAGTTTCGCCAACCCGCTCCTGGGTAAACAAGATCGGTCCAGGAGAATCCAGCTTGATTAGCAATGCCACCAAAGGGAAAAAAGGCAGAAAAACGACGAGACCGGCGATGGCGAGGAGTAGATCAATGAATCGCTTCACGATCCGGGACACGACGGTAATCCGGAACCCGCGGGAGAAGATGAACCAGCTGGGAGTGATATCCTCCAACATCAGCTTGCCGGTCACTTTCTCGTAAAAGGAAGGTGCATCCATCACCTTGACTCCGCTCAGCTTGCAGTTGAGCATCTCCTGGAGGGGAAACACCCCCCGTCTCTCCGAAAGAGAAACCACCACTTTGTCCGCTTTGCTCTTCTTGACCGTTTCGAAAATGTTCTCGAAGCTGCCGACGATTTCATCTGAAGGCACATTGACCATAGTACTGCCGCAGCTAACGTAGCCAGCCAGGACATACTCTCTGTTCGGCAGGGAGATCAGGCTGCCGATCCGCTCCGCAAGAGGGCCTGCCCCAAGGATCAGGACACGCTGGGCAAATACGGGGAGATTGGCTTGGACACGGAAAAATACTTGGCAGATGAATTGCTGCAGGCCGAAAAAGACCAGGGCCAGCACCAGGACCCCCCGGCCAAACATGACTGACGGGACGAGGTAGTACAGGGCGGAAAGAAGAAAAAATGAGATAAAGATGCCACAGGTTATGCGGAGAGCTATGTCCTTCCACCCTGTCTCGGTGTTTTTCAGCTGGTACAGCTCGACGAAAAATGACGCAAAAAGCATGGCAATCACGAACACTCCCCAGCCGAGGGGTTCCTTCTCAACGAAGCTCAGAACGCTCTCCTCCCCGTTGAACCGCAACAGCAGAGCAGCTGAAATGCTTGTAAGTGCGCAGGCACAATCAACAAGGACAAAAATAAGCTGTAATCTGATCATTTACCTCTCCTCGGCCCGGTCCACACCGCCAACTGTGACCGCGCCTGGGCTGACTCCGGAAAGGAGCCCATTTTCAAGGTGGTCTGCATCCTGGCTATCGCTTTTCTCGTATCACCGGCAGCATATTCGGCAAGGGCAAGGTGGTAGGAAATGGTGGGATTCTTCGAAAGCAGAGCTGCCGCCTTTTCCAGCACACTTTTTGCCTCCTTGCCACGCCCATTTTTCAACAGCG
>JAJZQA010000270.1 GCA_021810985.1 Deltaproteobacteria bacterium | reverse complement strand
CGATCTCGACCGCCCAGTTTGTGATATCGATATCGATCGGGTGTCGCGACACGCCGCTCTGGCTGTCGGTGAGGTTCAGGAGTATCGTGCCGGTCCCGGAATATCTGCCGTCGCTGCCCTTTGTCACACCGCCCGTTTTGATTTGTCCTTCGCCCTTGTTGATGCTCTGGACGACAAAATATTCGATTTCCTGGTTCTCGCCTGTTTTGACCGGGAAGTGGAAGAGGCAGGCAGCGCTCGCATCGGGATTTATGACCTTGTAGGTTCTGGGCTCGGAGACCACACGCTCAGCCGAAGACAGGAGGCCGGTGGGCGGGACGTAGGCAGCCGCTGGCATGTGCGCTCGTGCGAACTTGGACGGGGAGAAAAAGCCGACCTTCGGTCCCGGAGCGGCATTTTGTGTGGCGGATACGGCTGAGGCGCCAGAGCTTGCCTTGGCCAGGAGCAGTGTTGCGCCGGACAGTTCTGGCGCGTCGCTTGCCGTCATGGCTCCGAAAACGCCGCCGAGTTCTCCGTCGCTGTATTCATTGTAAGCGAGTTGTGTAGCGGCCGGCAAAGATTCCGAATCATGTGAGTTTTGCTTCAGACGAGGGAGCTTCCTGGCGATGCTGGAGAGCAGATTCGCGTTCATTTCACCTGCCAGTGATTCGGGAATGATTTCGGCCTCCACCGTGACCCGATGATCTCCTACATCACTGGCGCCGAGAATGTCCGAATTGATGTCGAAGGTGCTGATGATCGGGTCCGAGCTCTCCCAATCGTTTTTCTGGACGGACCATTGCTGCCGCCTTTCAGACGGAGGCAGTGCGTCAATCATCTGGTCCTGAATCTTGACCCCGTCAACCTTCCAGGTCAGTTTCACCCTGCCGAGGCGTCCGTAATAACTGAGCCGGGCAACCGCAACGATTCCTTCATCGCAGGTGGTGATGATCGGCACGTCATTCGACTGCGGGGTCGATGTTGCTGTTGCCTGTGAAGCAAGAGCGGGTTTGGAGAGCATCGTCGATTTCTTGCGAAATGCTTTTTTCGCCTGCGCTGCGCTCCCTTGTCCCTCGAAGCGGGCAATCTCGATCTTCTTCAGATGAAGCGGTCCGGTTGCCGCGAGATCCTGCCGGTTGGAAATGATGATGTTGGAGCAGAAAATCATGTAGGCGCTGTCGTAGGCCTGCTGTGCGGACGAATCCGGCGCTGGTGAAGAGCTCGTCATCTCTGAGTATGGGGTCGGCGCCGCGGTGAGTTCTGTGATGCCGCCAATCGCGTAGCCGCTGCTGGTGTAATCATGGCTCCAGTAGTGCGCGTCTTCATAGGGGGTTCCCGCTTGGCCGGGAACCGTTGCCGGTAGCTGGAATATGCGTATCGTATAGGAATTGTACTGCTCATAGACATGTGTCCACTCCGGCTTTTCACCATTCTTGCCGATCTGGACCACCGTCCCGTCGCCCCAATCGAGATACAGATTTGGAAGCCATTGTTCCACTTGACTGCCCTGTTGGTCAAACTTCATGTCGGCAACATAGGGAGAATTAGCCAGCCAGGAACCGATGTTATGCCCCGTCAGAATAATCTTGTCGCCGGGGTAGTTGTTGACCGCATTGGTCTGCGTCCCGTTCCGCGGCGGATCAATGGAAACTTTGGAAATGCCGCCGAAGGGACAGGAGAGGCCGTTCGGAACGCCCTTGAGCGCGAAACGCCAGCGGTCGGAAATGGCAACCTGCGTGCCCTGAGACTGCGATGATGGTCCGCTTCCCGCGCCGCCGCTTTTGTCTTTAAATCCGGCGACCTCCCATTGGAGCTGCTTCGGCGCCCCCTTGAGCCCTCCCCAAAAAGGGATATTGGGACGAAAGGTAAATGGGGACCACCCGAAATCTTTTCCGCTTGCGTAGTAATCCTGCATATCAATCCGGTGCGTGGCAACGGCTGCCCCTCCCTGATCAAACATCCGGAGTTCGTACCAGTTGACGGGACCGCCTTTTTTCAGTTCCCAGCCGAATTTCATCTTCTCCGTAAGCGTTGGAACGCCATGGTCCACTTCTTTCGTTGATTCCTGTGTGCAGGTGTAACCCGTGGGATAATTGGAGGTATACTGATCACATGTCGTTTCAACATGTTTTCCCCATAGGGGCTCCTTGAGTTCGATAACACCACCAAACAGGTTACTAGCCGCATTAACTGTAACTTCCGGCTTTTTTTCGGCCAGCAATTTTATCGTGGCATCCTCTTCTGGGGTTACGAAGAAGGAGATGTCCTTAAGGGGTATGTCCGCCATCGCAGAACTGGTAACGGCAAATCTGATCAGGTGGGAACCGGGATCGAAGGTCGGTAGCGGCGGCGACTGGAGGAGGTGCCGTTGCTGAGGAACCGCCTGATCGACAATGCCGATTGTCCGGCCGTCCAGCACCCATTCTCCCTTGAGCGGTCCCCTGCCCGTGGCGGTGATGTCGACAACTGCCCTGAGGTTCGCCTCGTGCTTCGGGACGGTCACCGCATAGCTTTTTTCGCCGTTTCTTGAGAAGTACATCTCGCCCCTCTTGAGGCTGAAATTCGGGGCCAATGCCGTTGTCATGTTGAGGAGTATCGAACTGTTGATGCTGACCCCGGGAGCGGTGAAGGTTCGGGCGTAGGTAATTCTGTTCGCCTTTTTCTGGACCGCTTTCTGGACGACCGCCGCCGGAATGGTGATCATTTCGGGAGCCGTGCCGGAGCCGCCTCGCACGTTGGCACTCACCTGCGTCATCGTGGTGCCGATAACTTCGTCGCCGACCCGGAAGCTCCCGCCAGCGGATGTCAGGGCGATAGGGGCTCTGTTGGCGCCGCTGAACTTGTATTCAACGTTTCGCGAGCTTGTCTGCCCGGATGGAATGGTAAAGGAGTGGGGAACGGTGGTAACGGAAATGGTTATCGGTTGGGGTGCTGCCGGCGGTTTGAATGAGGGGGGCTGCGCAAGATTTACACTGAGGATAAATGCCTTCTGGACACTCTGGACAACCGAGGGGCAGTGGTCGGAAGCTTTGACGGTGAAGGAAAATGCCCCCGCGGCCGCGGGCGTCCCGGAGATCAGGCCGTTTGCGTTCAGCTTCAGACCGGAGGGCAGTGCGCCGGATGCAATGCTGAAGGTAACCGGAGATTGCCCGCCGGAGCTCTTGAGTTGTGCCGAGTATGTTTGTCCCGCGGTTGCCGCGGCGAGCGGCGGTGACGATATGATGCTTAGGGGAGCGCAGGCCCTGCTCTGTGCCAGCGGGACCGGGGTGACGTTGACATAGGCCGTTGCCTTTTTCGGCCGCTTCCCCGTCGGTTCACCCTGGAACGTCATGGTGATATCATGCTTCCCCAGCGTGGCGCCGGCGGCGACGGAGACGTCGACGAGAATGGCGGTGGGACTAACGTACCGGGTGCCGGTGATGCTGATGCCTTCGCCGAAGTTCAGGGTGACATTTCTGCCGACATTCTTTACGGAAAGGGTCAGCTTGTAGGTTTGCCCTTGAACAAGGCTCTGGGGCGTTGCGGAGAGGACATCCGCTATCTGTTGCGTTTGTGGCGCGGCAATGATCTGGACCGTGGGCCGGATCTGTTGGGCCGGATTGGCGGGAGTGACGGTTGCATAGCGCGGCCCTGGTTGCGCATCGACCGCAACCTGGACCATTACCCGCGCCATCCCGGGATTCAGGATCGTGAGAGAAGTAACCGTTATGCCGCTGCCGAAATTGATTTGGGATAGCGCGTTCAGATCTCGGCCGGTTATGGTGAGAGCGTAGTTTTGCCCCTGGGTGAGAGCTGTTGGTGCGATATTTACCACTAGCGGAGCAGCCTGCCGCGGCGGAGCGATCGGGGCAAGGAGCCCTGGTCTGGCCACTGCCGGCGGCGAGACAGTAAGGGGCGTGACAGTGCGCGGCGAGATGGTGCGCTGCACTGGTGCGGCCGGTGCGGGAGGGGCCAGACTCAACAGATAGATCAGAGTTGAGAATAGAATCGCTGCTCTTCTTATCGGACATGACTTCATCTGCCC
>JAJZQA010000269.1 GCA_021810985.1 Deltaproteobacteria bacterium | reverse complement strand
ATCCATGGCATCGCAACAGATACCCCCGTCAACCGTATCGACAATTCGGGCGACCGTTCAACCCTGGCAGCCGGAATTAAAGGCTGTTGGCACACTGCGGGCAGTCCGCGGGGTTGATGTTACCACGGAAATTACCGGGCTGGTCCGGTCGATTCATTTTAAATCGGGGGATACGGTCAGGGCCGGACAGATTCTGGTGCAACTGAATGCCGATTCGGATAGTGCCCAGCTGCACGCCAGCGAGGCGGCTGCGGAATTGGCCGAGACAGTCTTCGAGCGGGACAAAAAACAGTTTGCGGTGAAAGCGGTAAGTCAGGCAGTGCTTGATGCGGATCAGGCGGACCTGAAAAGCAAACGAGCGATAGTTGCCGAGCAAGCAGCAAATGTGGCCAAGAAAAGTATCCGCGCTCCTTTTGCCGGACGCCTCGGCATTACGACCGTTAATCCCGGACACTATCTGAATCCGGGAGAAAAGATTGTGACCCTCCAGTTCCTGGATAATCTCTACGCTGATTTCTTCCTTCCCCAGCAGGAGCTGGCAAACATTTCCCTTGGCCAGAAGGTTATCCTTACCTCGGACAGTTATCCCGGCCGGACTTTTACCGGAAAAATCACCTCGATCAATCCGAAGGTCGATCCGGAGACCCGGAACTTTCAAATTGAGGCAAGCATTGCCAATCCCGGCCAGATTCTTTTGCCGGGCATGTTTGCCTCGGTGCAGGTTCAGGCCGGTGAGGTGAAGAAATACCTCACCGTCCCGCAGACGGCGGTTGCTTTCAACCCCTATGGGGAAACAGTTTTCATTGTTCAAGAGGGAGAGAAGGGTCCGGATGGCAAGTCCGGCTTGATCGCCAAACAGGTGTTCGTTACCACGGGAGCAACTCGCGGTGACCAGGTTGCTATTTTGAAGGGCATCAAAGAGGGTGACATTGTCGTATCGGCCGGTCAACTGAAGCTGAAAAATGGCAGTCCGGTGGTCATCAATAATACAATTCTCCCCACGAACGAGAAGGCGCCGAAACCGGTTGACGAGTAGGTGTTTCCATTTTTTGCGGAAAATCCGTGCAGTGCTGTGATCCTCTGAAACTGTATTTCAACAAGTGGAAGGCATACGATGAACTTTACCGATATCTTTATTCGCCGCCCGGTGCTTGCTACCGTTATCAGTCTCCTGATTCTCGTGCTTGGTCTGCGCTCCATGGATCAACTTCTGGTGAGAGAGTATCCGGAAACACAGAACGCCGTCGTGACCATTTCAACCACGTATTTCGGTGCGGATCCGGATCTGGTCTCCGGATTTATCACCACACCACTGGAAAATTCCATTGCCCAGGCAAACGGCATTGATTACCTGACTTCAAAAAGTACCCAGGGTGTGAGCATCATCACCGCGAACCTGCGTCTAAATTACGATCCGAACAAGGCCTTGACCGAGATTACGACAAAGGTCAATGCCGTTCTCAACCAACTGCCCACGGGTACTCAGCAACCGGTGATCGACGTGCAGATTGGAGAGTCCATTGACTCCATGTATATCGGTTTTTACAGCAAAGACCTCCCCACCAACAAGATAACTGACTACCTGATCCGGGTGGTGCAGCCGAAATTGCAGGCGGTCGAAGGTGTCCAGACCGCGGAGATTCTCGGCAGCCGGCAATTTGCCATGCGAGCCTGGCTTGATCCGGAAAAGATGGCTGCTTACGGAGTTACCGGTACGGAAGTAAGCAATGCCCTGGCAACAAACGACTTCATTTCCGCAATCGGTCAGACAAAAGGTCAGATGGTCACTGTTGACCTGGTCGCCGATACTTCATTGCATTCCACCGAGGAATTCCGGAATCTTGTCATCAAATCGCAAAATGGCGCCATTGTGCGCCTGGGTGATGTCGCAAATATCAGCCTCGGTTCGGAAAACTACGATTCCTCGGTGTCTTTCGATAATGCAACCGCTGTCTACATCGGTATCAAGGTTGCGCCGACCGCCAACCTGCTTTCGGTCATCGAAGGGGTTCGCCAGACCTTTCCCGGCATCGAGGCGCAGTTGCCGGAGGGACTCAACGGCCGGATCGTTTATGATGCAACGAAGTTCGTCAACAGCTCCATCGACGAAGTCGTGAAGACGTTGGTGGAGGCACTGCTGATTGTTACCCTGGTTATTTTCCTGTTTCTCGGCTCCGTGCGTTCGGTGATTATCCCCACCATCGCCATGCCGCTTTCCCTGATCGGCGGCTTCTTTCTCATGCTTGCCTTCGGCTATACCATTAACCTCCTGACGTTGCTCGCGCTGGTTCTGGCCATTGGCCTCGTGGTCGATGATGCCATTATCGTGGTGGAAAACATCCACCGGCACATGGAAGAGGGACTTACGCCTTTTCAGGCGGCCATCCAGGGTGCGAGAGAACTCGCCATGCCGATCATTGCCATATCGGTTGTTCTCATTGCGGTGTATGTGCCGATCGGCTTCATGGGGGGGCTCACCGGCGCCTTGTTTACCGAATTTGCCTTTACCCTGGCCGGGGCAGTGGGGGTTTCGGCGATTGTTGCCCTGACCCTTTCACCGATGATGTGTTCGCGTTTTCTGAAACCTTATGACCACAGCGGAAAGCATCGCTTTGTGCATTTCATCGATACGCAATTCGAAAAAATCCGCTGTGTCTATGTGCGGGTGCTGCATGGCTCACTCAATACGCTGGCGGTCACCGCGGTATTTTCGGCAATCATTTTGACCAGCATTTATTTTCTTTACGCTACCTCCCAAAGTGAACTGGCGCCTCAGGAGGACAAGGGAATCGTCATTTCGATGCTCACCACAGCTCCCAATGCGACCCTGCAGCAGACGCAGCTTTATACTCAGGAAGTATATAAAATATTCGCGTCATATCCTGAAACCGACCATGTTTTTCAATTGGATGGAATCAGCGGTCCTAACTCCAGTATCGGCGGCATGGTACTGAAACCATGGGATGAGCGCACCAGAACATCAATGGCGCTGAATTCGGATGTACAAATGATGCTTGCCGGTATAGCCGGCGGCCGGGGCGTTTCTTTTCTGCCGTCTCCATTGCCGGGTGGCGGGGGTGGTCTGCCGATCCAGTTTGTCGTTGGCACTACGGAATCATTCGATAAGCTGTATGAGCTGTCCGAGACGCTCATGGCAAAAGCGCAGGCAACAGGACTCTTTGCCTATATGGACAATGACCTGAAATTGGATAAACCGCAAACAACCCTCGAAATCGATCGCGACAAGACTGCCGAACTTGGGCTTTCCATGGCGGATGTGGGGTCTTCGCTCGGCTGGATGCTGGGTGGCGGCTACGTTAACTATTTCAGTATTTCCGGTCGTTCCTATAAGGTCATTCCCCAGGTCATGCAGCAGGAACGCCTTAACGCCGAGCAGTTGCGAGACTATTACGTCAAAAATAAAAGCGGCACACCCCTCCCGATTTCCACCATCGGCAACCTGAAAACGAATGTTGTCCCGGAATCGCTCAATCACTTTCAACAGCTTAATTCGGCGACAATCTCCGCGGTTCCGATGCCGGGTGTCACCCTCGGCCAGGCGCTCGAACAGCTGAAGTCCTTGTCCAAGGAAATTCTTCCCCAAGGGTACAGCATCGATTATGCCGGACAGTCTCGCCAGTACGTCCAGGAATCAAGCGCTCTCATCGTGACGTTCTTTTTCGCTCTCATCATCATTTTTCTTGCCCTGGCCGCACAGTTCGAAAGTTTTCGCGATCCCTTCATCGTACTGGTCAGTGTCCCGATGTCCATTTGCGGCGCAATGATCTTTATTGCTCTCGGCGTGGGCGGCGCCACCTTGAACATCTATACCGAGGTTGGTCTGGTTACGCTGATCGGATTGATCAGTAAACACGGAATCCTGATCGTGCAATTTGCCAACGATCAGCAGCGTGAAGGGAAAAGCAAACGTGAGGCAATTGAAATTGCCGCGGGAATTCGTCTCCGCCCAATCCTTATGACCACCGCTGCAATGGTTCTCGGTGTACTTCCTCTGGTAACCGCCTCCG
>JAJZQA010000268.1 GCA_021810985.1 Deltaproteobacteria bacterium | reverse complement strand
CCCGACACGCTACGGTTTGGCCGTTGCCCGCTTTCACCGGAGAGCGTCTCCGGGAGGTTGGAGTATTTATTGTGCCGTACAAATAGTTTTCAGCAGGATGCGATTTAAGCGCTTCAGGAGGAGAGGATCGTATGAATGAGACATGGATTGAACTGACACACCAGATTCACGAGATGGGATCTAAAACGGGAAACTGCTTGAGTTTGCTGCAAAAAGCCTTTATCTACACCAGTCGCGAATCGCTGGAGGATTGCCTGAGGAAACTTGCCGCAATAAAAGCCCAGGAACCGGTACTGTCGAAAAAAATCGCGGAAATGGTACGGCAGGAAAAAGAGCGGAAAGTGTACGCCGAGATCCCGAAACATTTTCTCGAAATATGCGGTCACCTGGAGGTTCTTGCTGAAATGCTGCGGAAAAAGATCGACGAAAACATCCTCTTCAGTGACCGGGCGGTGACGGAAATAAGCTTTCTCTCCCAGAACCTGCTGGAGATCCTGAACGCCGCCACCGACCTGGTGCTGGTGAAGAATCCCATTCTCGTCCGTTACGTGGAGGAATCGGAAGCCATGGTCGAAAAGGCAACCATTCAATACGCCACCCACCATGAGGAACGGTTGATCGAAGGCTTATGCCTACCGATGTCTTCGTCGGTTTTTCTGAAAGTTCTTGAATCGTTGAAGGGAATTGCCCGAGAGGCCAAGTGTATTTCTGAAAGAATGGCGATCTGATTGCCTGCCGCCGTCCTGCCCGCGGTGCTTCGAGCTTCTGCCGGGCAGGCGGCTGTCCCCCTACTTGCGGGCCTTGCCGTGGAGCCAGAGTTTTTCAAGGGGAATCGGCTCATAATGGACGGCCTCGCGGGTCGGAACGCCCTCGAGTCCGGTACTGAGACTGTAGCCACGGATGACTTTTCGCAGCGCAGCATCATCCCCGCCGAGAAAAAGAAACTTCTCCACCACCGTCAGGAACTCTCCGCTGCGTTCCAGAGCCTGCTCCCAAAGATGCTCAAAACCGCCGGCGACCTCTGCCCCGGTAACCGGATGACGAAACGCGCGAAAGTTGATAATTTCCCCCGGCACACCCGAAACGCCCCACGGATAGAAGAGTGCGAGAAATGACCGGAATCGTCCGGACTTGAGTCTGTCAACCAGGCACAGCGACTTGCCCAGCGTTGCCCTGCGGAACGCTGCATTCAGAATCATCTGCACCCGATAGCCTCGCAATAGCAAGCGCCAGGAAGCGGGATCAATCTGATACGATTTTTCACAGGCCGCGAACAAGAAACGCATCAGTTGCATGTTCAGTGCTTTTTTTTCCCTGATATTCGACAAATACCTGCTGCGAGCCAGGCTTTGTGAAGATTGCCGAAGCAGATACAGATCGAGCCAGGCTTCAATAAGACGGTGCCTGACTTGTGATTCCCGTCGTTCGTCCGGAGAGTCGGCGTAGTAATTGCCGCTCACATGGTACACATACGGATGAAGTATCGTATCCAGGGCAATATGGGACAGAAAACCACAAATAAATGCCGCCTTTTCCCCGTACAAGGGATCATTCGGCGAATCCCGCAAAGCCTTCAGCATCTCAAAGACCGGCCCGCTGGTATCATTGCCGTCCGCGCCATGGATCATGTCACCCCAGCAGGAAGCGTCAAAAGACTCATAGGGTAGCCGGACCGCATAAAAAAAGGTATCCACCGCGATGGAACCGAAATGATATGCCGAGGAATAATCTCTCAGCAAGGAAAGGAAGCCCCCGCCGACGGAACCGGCAAGTCTTTCCGCTGTTTGCTCGGCACAGATAATGTGTGACAGTTCTTTTCCCATGAATGCGTCTCGTATCCCTCTGCAACCAATGCGTGGTATGTGTATCGCACCATATCAACGTCTACCTGCTGGCGGGCGGGCAAAGGCGAAAAATCAAGGGCGCGACCTCAAGAATCGCGCCCGCAACAAGCTTTGCCGTAGTTTCGGAGAATTACCAGATAGTCGATTCGATTTTGCCTGCCCGTTTGATGAGAACATCCACGATCGCCAGATCGAAAATGTTCGTGGCAGCGAGTTCAGGGGTAATCCGGGATATGAAGTGTTGTCGGCCCTCCTGAAGTTCGTTCTCCAGGAGTTCAAAGATCCTGTCGTTTTTGATCCCGTCAGTGACTTTCTCACGGTTATAAATTGCCACATCAGAGATGATGGCACGTGCCAGACGTCGTGCCTGATCCGGATTCTCAATCAGAGTCATTCCCTGCCCCCTAGCGTGTATTCAAAACGAAATAAATACTGGCGTTGCCCCGTTTCACCAGCAGCACCGCCGAACCCTTTGTATCACTTTCTGCTACAGCCCTGGTGTAATCGGCAAGATTTTCAATCCTCTTTCGATTGATGGAAACGATGAGGTCTCCCTGCTGCAGGCCGGCTTCCGCGGCAGTTCCCTCAGGATCAACTTCGCTGATGATGACACCGGAAAAGCCCTTCATCCGCATTTCGCGCGGCAACTCCGCAACCGACATCCCGAGCCAGGTTGCCGGTTGTTGTTCCTCGGGCTTTACCTGTTTCGCCGCGGCGCTTTCTCCACTACCGATTACCAGCGGGAGCTTGAACACCTTGCCCTCGCGGAAAATCTTCACCTCAACCTTTTTCCCGACCGGCAAATCCCCCACCAGGCGCTGAAGATGCGAGACTTCCTTGATTTCCGTGCCGTCTATGGCAACGATGACGTCACCCTGCTTGATTCCTGCCTTGGCCGCGGGGCTCCCGGCAACGATCTCGTTGACCAGGGCACCGGCAGCCTTTTTCAGGCCAAAGGAAGTAGCGATGTCCTCGGTAACCGGCTGAATCGAAACACCCAGCCAGCCCCGGCTGACGCTGCCCTTGCTGATGAGCTGTTCCACCACATGCTTGGCCATGTTGATCGGAATGGCAAAACCGATACCCTGGCCCGAGGCAACGATGGCGGAGTTGATGCCGATAACCTCACCGTAGATGTTGAGAAGCGGCCCTCCGGAGTTCCCCGGATTGATCGAGGCATCGGTCTGGATGAAATCTTCGTAGGTCTCGATCCCCATATTGGAGCGGCCGGTAGCCGAGACCACACCGACCGTGACCGTCCGGTCGAGACCAAAGGGATTGCCGATGGCAATGGCCCACTGTCCTACCTGCAGCTTCGATGAATCACCCAGAACCGCTACCGGCAGAGGTTCCTTGCTGTCGATCTTTATCACCGCGATATCGGTCTTGGGATCACCGCCCACTACCTTGCCGGTGTAGACAGAATCGTTTGAAAGCTTGACCTTGATGGTTTCGGCATCGCGAATCACATGATCATTGGTAAGGATATAGCCGTCACGGTTAATGATGAAACCTGAGCCGAGGCTGGTATCCCGGCGATAGCGGGGTTGTTCGCCATTGAAAAAATCGTGAAAGAAGGGAGAAAACTGAAATAGCGGCTGGACAAGCTTCTTTTTACTTATGGTGGAAATATTGACTACGGAGGGGGTTACCTGCTTCACCAGGGTGGTGAAGGCCTGCTGGGAGACCAGAATATCCTTCGGCACGTCCTTTACCGGAGCATCAGCCGAGCCTTTGCGATTGGATTCGTAAAACAGGACCCCATCCTTCTTCTCGCACCCGGAAGAAAGCGCCAGGGTCAGCAGGACAACCAGGCAGGTTGTGGAACGAAACCCTTTCATACGGAAAACCTCGCCTAACATTTGGAATTTCGGGGATATTTGCAGACAGGGTAGCCAAAAACCAGCGGGATGTCAATGCATTTCCCCCCGGAGAACCCCGGCGGAACGAATGGCAGCAAGCATGCTTCCCCCTGCGGCTTTTTCTCTTTTCTTCCCCGGTTTTTTCTGCTAAGCCAAAGAAAGCGCTTGTACCCGTGCCGTAAAAAGATGCCGTTGCAAAATGCAGCGGTCGCTAAAACCAGCAATATTTTTAGCAAGGTTTCATCCAAAAACTCCATAACATTGTACCCCTTTGGGCTGGGGCTTACTCGGAGCCTCTCGTACGGTTTTATGGCAAGACAGCGA
>JAJZQA010000267.1 GCA_021810985.1 Deltaproteobacteria bacterium | reverse complement strand
AACGGTGCCGGTTCCGTAGGTAAAACCTATGGCCTCACCAGGATCCCGGTTGTAAAGAACCAGGGTATCCCTGCATACGATCCCCGTTCCGTTAAGGGGATCGGCATTACCTACGCTACTTCTACCATGGGTGCTGACCACACAGCTGGTTACACCATCGCTACTAACATTCTGAAAGTTGGTGGTTTTGTTGATCCTCTGTCAAAAGAAGGTCAGGTAGAACTGTCCAGAAACCTGTCTATTGCAACCGCGGCTGTTGACAGCACTGGTTTCTGTATCTTCGTTGCCTTCCCGGCGCTGGACATTCCTGAGTGCTTCACCGCTATCTACGAGATGATCAATGCTCGTTATGGCCTGAGCCTGACCGCGGATGACGTTGTTGCGCTTGGTAAGCAGATTCTCAAGACAGAGCGTGCATTCAACATGGCAGCCGGCATGACTAACCTCAATGACCGTCTCCCTGAGTTCTTCGAAGAGCCGATTCCGCCGCACAACGCAGTATGGGATTTCTCCGGCGAAGAAATTGATGAATTCTGGAATTTCTAAATTCTATCCTGTCATCATGTAGCACAATGCGGGCACTCCTTTTGGGAGTGCCCGCACTTTTATATGTATACTTAATTCTGCTTGTTGCCTATAATACCTGTGTCTCAGACAAGAATTGTGTGCAGTGCTGAACTTGTTCAAATCTTATGTTTCAGGTGCGGTTGTCGGTCGATGTGGGAACGTGCCTGGTGTGAAAGGTTCCTGTATGGCTCTTGTTGATTCTTATGGTAGAAAAATCAATTACCTCAGGTTGTCGGTGACGGATCGCTGTAATTTCCGTTGTCTTTATTGCATGCCGGAAGATGGCGTCAGTAAAGTTTGTCACCAAGAGATTCTGAGTTATGAAGAACTTCTTCTTCTTGCTCGCACCGTTGTTCCCCTGGGAATTGAAAAGATTCGGGTAACGGGCGGGGAGCCGCTTGTCAGGTCGGGAATTGTATCTTTTCTCAAGGATTTATCGGAAATTCCTGAGCTTAGACAACTGGTCCTGACAACGAATGCCTCTCTCCTTGAGGGTATGGCTTTACCGTTGAAGGAGTCCGGCGTCCAGCGACTGAATATCAGTCTGGATTCTCTTTGCCCGGAAAATTTTTCCCGCATAACACGCGGCGCTGATCTTTCAAAAGTGCTGGCAGGTATACGTCGAGCCGAAGAAGTCGGATTTCCTGTAAAAATAAACGTGGTGGCAATGCGTGGGGTCAATGATCACGAGTTTCTTGATTTTGCCGCCCTGACGATAAATAAACCATATGCAATCCGTTTTATCGAATATATGCCCACTCAGCAAGACTCCACCTGGGAATCACGTGTTATTTCAGGTGAAGACATTCTGACCCGCATTGCCGATAAATATACGCTGCAGCCAGTTGTCCGGGGTGAAATGGCCGGACCTTCCCGAGATTATAAAATTCCCGGAGCGTTAGGAACGGTTGGCGTTATTACGCCTGTTTCTGGTCATTTTTGCCAGGACTGCAATCGCATCAGGGTTACCTCTCAGGGGATGGTCAAGAACTGTCTGTTTGCAGATGCGGAGGTTGATTTGAAGCCGTACCTGCGTGCTGGGAACATACCGGCCCTGGAGGAGATCCTGCGAAAAATTGTTACGGAAAAACCAGGTAAATATCTTATTGCGAACAAGGAACAATCCCATCAACCTTTTTCCATGTCAAAAGTTGGTGGCTAACAGATAAATCTACTCTGGAGAGCTAATTGTATGCCTGCTAAAGTTGTAGCCGTTTGTGTCAGTGAACAGAAGGGCGAGCGAAAAAAGCCCGTGCCTGAAGTATTGGTCCGAGAAAATCATGGAATAGTCGGAGATGCCCACGCGGGAGATTGGCATCGACAGATCAGCCTTCTTGCTCTGGAAAGCATCAAAAAGATGCAGGCTAAAGGGCTCGACGTTACCGCAGGTGATTTCGCGGAAAATATCACTACCGAGGGGATAGACCTTCCTTCCTTGCCGATCGGCACGAAACTGGTCATCGGCGAAACCTTGAATGAGGTTACGCAGATCGGTAAGGAATGCCATACTCGCTGCGCGATTTACCATCAAGCTGGTGATTGTGTCATGCCGCGCGAGGGTATCTTTGTAAAAGTCCTTCGTGGTGGTTTGGTCAAGGTTAATGATTCCATTGAGATTGTATCAGCTGACGTTGCCAACTGACAATTCAGTTCAGATTACGGCCTGTTTTTCTTTCATTTCTTCCAACCCAAGTGATTAGGTGAGCTGGCTTCTTCCAATCCATGTGTGGTCGAACCAGCTTTCAGCCATGTGAGTAAACCTCGATTGTTCTGGATGCACAGATGCTCACTCTGATACAAAACGATCAAGAAGTTCCTTCGGGGAATTTCCTTGAGTGGCTTCGGGAATACGAGCTTCCTGTCAGAATCATCAAGCCGTACACCGGTGAAGTTCTCCCGCCTCTTGCCGACACTTCCGCCCTTATTGTTTTGGGCGGCGCTATGGGGGTTCATGACTGCGGTCGATTTCCCTATCTCCTGGCTGTCAAGTCGTATATTCAAGAGGCGGTAATTCAGGAAGTGCCGCTGTTGGGTATTTGCCTTGGGGGGCAGATGCTGGCAGATGTTCTCGGCGCACCGGTCCATGCCCAGCGAAATGGGGAGATGGGCCTTCATTCGGTGGAGGTTCTGGCGCCAGGGGCCTCTGATCCACTTTTTCACGATATTCCGGAGAGTTTTACTACCTTTCAGTGGCATAATGACAGTTTCGAAATTCCTGCGTCGGCTGTCTGTCTCGCATCATCCGCAAACTGTGCTCAACAAGCTTTTCGCTATGGCGACAGTCAGTACGGGCTCCAATTCCATCCGGAAGTCACCAGGGATATTATTGCCTCCTGGATTGAGAGTTCCGGCATGGTTGATGACGCATCGTGGATTCTTGAAGACTTTATTCGTAAAGAGGAAGAATATACCGCGGCCTCACGTAAGATCCTGGGGAACTTCCTCCGTATAGCGCATCTGCTGCACTGATTTATTGTTCCTAGCTTCGCCCGCTCCCTTTTTCAGCGCTATTTTTTACTCCCGAACCTGATTGGAGGCATTCTATGCCGAGCACGGTCTATTTCTCTGATATGAGAACTTCAAAAGAGGGCAATCTCTTCGACAAAATCGCTAAGCTCATGGAAAAAAGTGGGCTTGCCGGCTTCGTAGATTCCGGAGATTTGGTCGCGGTAAAGATTCATTTTGGTGAAAAGGGCAATCATGCTTTTGTCCGGCCGATCTTTATTCGAAGAGTGGTGGAAGAAATCAAGAAATGTGGTGGCCTTCCGTTCCTGACTGACTCCTCGACACTTTACCCCGGTGAGCGAAAGAATGCGGTAGCGGCGTTATCCTGTGCGGTGGAAAATGGCTTCGCCTACGCAGTCGTTGGCGCTCCACTGATAATGTGTGACGGTCTGCGAGGTCAATCAGCGGTTGAGGTGCCGATCACGGGTGAAATTTTTAAAAAGGTGAAGATCGCGACAGATATAATTGAATCTGATGCACTTGTAGCAGTTTCCCATTTCAAGTGCCATGAAGTGACCGGTTTTGGCGGGGCTTTGAAAAACCTCGGCATGGGCTGCTCGAGTCGAGACGGAAAGCTGCAGCAGCACTCTACCCTTGGTCCGGTGATAAATGCGACGTTGTGTACCGCCTGTGGCGCCTGCCTCAAAGCGTGTGCGCACGATGCCATAATCGTCACCTCCGAAGTTGCCTGCATTGATCCCGACTTGTGCGTCGGCTGTGGCCGCTGCGTATCGTTCTGCCCACAAAAAGCGGTGTCGGTTCAATGGAATGAGGCGGCATCGGTATTGATGAAAAAGATGGCGGAGTATGCCCATGGGACCGTTTTGGGCAAGGAGAAGTCGTCACTTTTCCTGAATTTTATTACCCAGGTTTCTCCTGCCTGTGACTGTTATGGCCATGCGGATGCCCCGATTGTGAACGATATCGGCATTTGTGCTTCAACTGATCCGGTGGCACTTGACCAGGCC
>JAJZQA010000266.1 GCA_021810985.1 Deltaproteobacteria bacterium | reverse complement strand
ACGCGGCGTTGCTGCGTCAGGGTTTCCCCCATTGCGCAAAATTCCCCACTGCTGCCTCCCGTAGGAGTCTGGACCGTGTCTCAGTTCCAGTGTGGCTGATCATCCTCTCAGACCAGCTAACCATCGTAGCCTTGGTGGGCCATTACCCCACCAACTAGCTAATGGTACGCGGACTCATCCGATGACGGTAGGCCCGAAGGTCCCCACCTTTTACCGCAGAGCCCAGAGACTCCGTGGTCTTATCCGGTATTAGCACCCCTTTCGAAATGTTATCCCAGATCATTGGGTAGATTATCCACGCGTTACTCACCCGTGCGCCACTTTACTCAGGACCGAAGTCCCTTTCGCGTTCGACTTGCATGTGTTAAGCACGCCGCCAGCGTTCGTTCTGAGCCAGGATCAAACTCTCCAGTTTTATACTGAATATGTCTGAACTCAAAATTTACTACTAGCTTCTTAAACCCATTCTTCTCTCTACTATTTAGTTTTCAAAGACCAAGGTCTTGCTTGCTACCGAAACTAACTCCATCCAACTCGGAAGTTTCTTTGAAAAGAAAGTTCGTCGTGAATGGGAAAGTGGTTATACCAATTACACCCTCGTACTGTCAATAAAAAAAACAACCTTCTGTGTATTTTTTTCATCTTGCCGACAAAAAGAACGCGACCACTTGAATATTTTACTGTATTATCGTTATGTTACATGCAGAAGATAATCAGCTATACAAAAGAGTCGCAGAGGAGATTGCACGAAAAGCAAGGGGGCTAAGTCAGATGACCTACCCCCGTGAAATTCATGGTGGGCGATACTGGGATCGAACCAGTGACTTCTACCGTGTGAAGGTAGCACTCTCCCGCTGAGTTAATCGCCCCTGCAAGTACTCTGAATAACAAATCCCCCCCGGCCTGTCAAGGGCAAGATACCTGAACCCGGAAGATAACGGCCCGCGACTTTTCCGTCAGCATAAGTGCAGTGAAGCCGCAATCGTACCTTCGAAGAAAAAAGTTCTCCCATAAACGTTGCAATTCACGTTGTAACTGGTATCTTAATAAAGAGCTAGATAATCAAAAAGGCTGTGACAAAGCGTCCAGCCGGTCAAGTCTTAATCAAAGGAGGGAAGTGACAATGAAAAAAACTGGAATATTCTTGGTGCTTCTCAGTGCCGCGGCACTGAGTGGCTGCGCAACCGAAAGTTTTGTCAAGGAGCAGACAGACCCATTGAACACACGACTCTGCACCCTTGAGTCCAAGGTCGGCGCACTTGAAAACAAGATGAATGATATGGACGGCAAGATGGCAACGCTTTCAGGCGATGTCGACGCCGCCAAGAAAGCCGCTGCTGATGCCGCAAGCAAGGCCGATGCAGCAGCTCAAAAAGCCGATGACTGCGCAGCCCGCTGCGGCAAGGCCTTTGAACTTGGCCAGAAAAAGTAGTTTTCGCTAAAATGCACGAGCCCGGGAGACAGGCCTAAAATCCCGGGCTCTTTTTTGCCCTGCTAACGGGAAATGTACTCCGGAACACCAGTTTTCTCTTGCAGCACCTTTCCAAGCTTCACCCGATCAATCCGGGGCAATAGTTTTCTCTCTTTGAGCAACCTCATTGCCTCCTGATAATAGTCGATGGTCTCCCCGTGATGCACTTCAAGATAAATCCCGCCATTTTTCAAGCCCAACTTTACCGGCTGCCGCAATATGACGACTTTCGTTCCAATCGGCACAAGCCGATACAGTTCCGGTATATCTTCAGGATAGAGCCGTATGCAGCCATGGCTGACTCTCCTGCCCGTGCCCCACGGCTTGTTCGTACCGTGGATCAGGACCGGACCAATGGAAAGGCGCAAGGCATGGGTACCGAGTGGATTATCAGGCCCGGGCGGCACCTGAGCGGGCATGTCTGGTCGCTCCTCCTGTATTGATTTGGGGACATACCAGGTCGGGTTGACCCTCTTTTCAATGATGGAGAAAACTCCAAGCGGCGTCTCGGTCCCCTCATCACCGATGCCGATGGGAAAAGTAAAGACGAACTTTGCGCCCTTGTAGGGGTAATAGTACAGACGCAGTTCCGAAAGATTTATGATAATGCTTTGCTCGCGAGGAATATTCGGTAATATCCAGAAGGTTGGTATCCTGACGGTGGCGCCCAACTCCGGGATAAAGGGGTCCAGATTCACGTTGGAATCGGCAATTTCGTTGTAACCAAGGCCATATTTTCTGGCCAGTTCAATCAGCGAGTCACTTTCCTTTACAACATAACTTTTCATCGAGCCGATGACGTCACTATTCCCTGCATAGAACTCTTCAGCAGCCCTGACAACGCCTGGCAGCAGCAGTACAAAACTGGCAAAAAGCACCAACGCTTTACCCCGAATAACCACAAGCAGACTCCTTTAAGCTAAGCTATCCCACCGGCCCTTACCACACATGTTCCGCCAAAGGAATTTCGTCTGGATCTTCCGTAGAGCAACCATTCCAAATGGAGTTAAGAATAGAGAATTCCGGGAAAAAAGTCACGCACTCTCAGTCACTATTTTTGATCTTGACAGTGTGTGCCTCTCGAACGACACTAGAATATCGTTAAAGGATTCCCAAGCATGCGTTGAGACGGTAAAGTAGGAGTTGGTTTAGAAAATAAATTCTCGGGGCCATCGATGACAATACATATGCTGGAAAAAGGCCTGGTTCAAGTATATACCGGCAATGGCAAGGGAAAAACCACCGCGGCCCTCGGTTTGGCGTTCAGGGCTGTCGGCAGGAAACTACGGGTCTGCATGATTCAGTTCGTAAAAGGTAATGAGCTCTGTGGTGAGCATTTTTCAGCCACACTGCTTGCCCCCTATCTGACGATTATACAGTCAGGGCACACAGGCTGGATCGGGAGGAAGACGCCAGGGCCGGAAGCAATCGCTTGTGCCCGTAGGGCCTTTGAGATGGCCCAGGAAGCCGTGACGGGCAAAGAGTATGACCTGGTGATCCTTGACGAAATCAATACGGCGGTATCCTATGCTCTGATTGCCGTGGAAGAACTAGTGCAACTGATTAAAGATAAGGACGAACACGTGGAGTTGGTACTCACCGGAAGGAACGCTGCGCCGGGAATACTGGAGGCAGCCGACCTGGTTACCGAAATGCGGGAGATCAAACACTACTTCAAGGCGGGCGTTCCGGCAAGGATCGGCATTGAAAAGTAGCCACTACCTTGTCGAGAACGACAGAGTACCAGTACTGGCAGCATGAAGTATAAAAAAAGGGAGCGGAAATTCCGCTCCCTTTTCTACAACTACAATCGGGCATACCGAATTTTAGTAATCCATGCCACCCATACCGCCCATACCGCCCATGCCGCCCATGCCACCCGGAGGCATCATTGCGCCGCCGTCTTTTTTCGGCTTGTCGGCAATCATTGCTTCAGTGGTAAGCATGAGACCGGCCACGGAAGCTGCATTCTGGAGAGCGGAACGTGAAACCTTGGTCGGATCAATGATGCCGAATGCCACCATGTCGCCATACTGGTCTTCGGATGCATCGTAACCGAAAGCATCTTTGCCGTTCTTCACCTTGTCAACCACGATGGAACCTTCAACACCGGCATTTGCGGAAATCTGACGGATCGGCTCCTCGAGGGCACGCTTGATCACGTTAACCCCGAACTGCTGGTCGTGGGAAAGCTTGAGAGAGTCAAGGGCTGCCAAGGTGCGGATATAGGCAACGCCACCGCCAGGAACGATACCCTCTTCTACTGCTGCGCGGGTAGCGTGCAGGGCGTCTTCTACACGAGCCTTCTTCTCCTTCATCTCGGTCTCGGTGGCGGCACCGACCTTGATCACGGCAACGCCGCCCACAAGCTTGGCGAGACGTTCCTGGAGTTTCTCACGATCATAGTCACTGCTGGTTTCTTCGATCTGGGCGCGAATCTGCTTGACGCGGCCGTCGATATCGGCCTCGGCACCGGCGCCGTCAATGATGGTGGTGTTGTCCTTGTCGACGGTAACTTTTTTAGCATTACCGAGCATTTCCATCGTGGTGTTTTCCAGTTTGAAGCCGAGTTCTTCCGGGCGAACTGG
>JAJZQA010000003.1 GCA_021810985.1 Deltaproteobacteria bacterium | reverse complement strand
CCATTGCCGCAATTGAAAAAGCTCACCAGGAGCGCTATCAGCATATCCTTAAAGCCATTGAAGAGGGCAGCGTATTCAAGAAATCCAGCCCGGTTACCTGGAAGTGCCGGAACTGCGGACATCTCCATGAAGTCACCGATGCTCCTCAGCTCTGTCCGGTATGCAAGCATCCCCAGGGTTTCTTTGAAGTCAAGGCCTATAACTATTAAATTCACCAACTGATCCCTCGCCCGGACCTGCGCCCCCTCGCAGGAAAGGGCGGGGGTATGATTATTTTTTACCGCCCCCCTTCGCAGCACGGCATCAAACGTCCACCTGGCCGCACAATCTCCCCAGTTTACAAATTCATCAAACCAAGATACCATGCGTGAGACCTGTCAACCCTCAAAAGGGCCGGCAGCGAAAAACATTACTCACGGAGACTCACCCATGGAATTGCTGACCGACCCTCAAGCGATCATCGCCTTGATAACCCTTACCGCACTGGAAATAGTCCTCGGCATCGACAATATCATCTTCATCTCGATCCTGGCCGGCAAACTCCCCCAGCAGCAGCAGAAAAAAGCCCGCATCATCGGCCTCGGTCTTGCCATGATCACCCGTATCGGCCTGCTCTTCTCACTTACCTGGCTGATGAAGCTGACCTCGCCACTCTTCAGCGTCATCGGCCACGATATTTCCGGCCGCGACCTGATCCTCATCCTGGGAGGACTCTTCCTGCTCGGTAAAAGCACCCTCGAAATCCATGACAAGCTGGAAGGTGAAGAAAGTGAAACTTCGACCCGGGCGGCGGCCTCTTATGCCGGCATTCTCATCCAGATCATGTTCCTTGATATCATTTTTTCCCTCGATTCCATCATCACCGCCATCGGCATGGCCCGGCAGCTCCCCATCATGGTCGCCGCGGTTGTCATCGCCGTCGGTTTCATGATGCTCTTTTCCGGGGCCGTCAGCGCCTTCATCGACCGGAACCCGACTATCAAAATCCTGGCCCTGAGCTTCCTGATCCTGATCGGGGTCGCCCTGATCGGCGACGGTCTCGGCATGCACATACCAAAAGGCTACGTTTATTTCGCCATGGCTTTCTCAGTCGGAGTGGAAATGCTGAATATCAAGATCCGGGGTCGAGGGAAGCACCCGGTCAAGCTTCATCAACCATACGTCGACGAAACGGAACCATCTTGAACATAAGATGTCACGGGGTATTCACGTTTTGCCAGTCCGGATAGCGTCTGAAACTTTGGGGAAGATTGATTCGTTATCGTGCCGAAGAAGAATAGCTGGCTGTTGAAAAACGTCGAGAAGAAGTCGAGACGCACCGTCAAGTACGTTGAGATTTCGAACAAGCGGTAACGCCGCGGATCGACCCCGCAATGTTTTTTCAACAGCCTGACGGAACATTACCGTGAGAGCGCCGCCGATCAGGCGGCTCAACAATAACATCCGAGGGGGTCAACAATGAATAAATTAGTATCTTTCAGTTTCTCTTTCGCACTCTGCCTGGCACTGACCGGGGCGCTCAATGCCGGAGCAGCGGAGTGTGCCGCCGGCATGCAAGGTGACGCCGATAAGAACGGCGTCCTTACCTGCGGCGAGGCAAAAAATTTCGCCGCCGAGCGGTTCAGTGCCCTAAACACCAATAAGGACAAGCGGCTGAACATGGACGAGATGGAAACCGGGATGAGCGGAATCCATAAAACCATGAACACCAACGGTGACGATACGGTCGACGTCCGGGAATACGTCAGCTACTGGTGCGGCGTCGCTCCCGCGAAACTTAAAGCAGCGGCCCGGGGCAACAAACAGCCGCAGTTCAGTAAAATGGACACCAACCGGGACGGTACGGTATCAAGCGGAGAATGCCAGGTGCTCTGGACGGTCCGCTTCCGGGACGCCGATGAGAACCGCGACGGCAAGCTGACCTCCCGGGAATATGTCCAGAGCATTATCCTCTGGTTTGCCGACATGGACCCGAACCGGGACAGTTCCGTCACCCTGAGCGAATGGAACAAATACTGGATCGGCTCCTGCCGGACCGCGAAAAAATAGCACCGGTTTCAAGAGCCGTTTCGCGAGCAAAAAACCCCCTTCGGGCCAGTACCACGAAGGGGGTTTTCTTGAATAAAAGATGCTGAACCTGCTCACTGCTTATCACCAGACGACAACGACTCAGTCCGGAACAACTCCGGGCATCTGCCTCTGAAAATCCTCTTTATCAATCGAATACGACTCCGCATAGGGATCCGCGACATAGCCGGTTTCAGAGGTGATCCGCGGATGCCCTTTCTCGTCATAGACAACCGTTTCCTCTCCCGTTTCCATACCGTCTTCATACTCGGTAACCAGCAGGGGTCCGCTGCAGCCAAGCAGGGCAGCAAGCGCGAAAACCAGTAAGCTCCCTCGGGCAATGCGAACCGGGGGTGCGGTACCCAGCAGTATTTCACTTCTTATCTTTTTCAAAAATCCTCCCGTATGTTCCCCATCGGGGTAACGTCCAACTCGATAATCCGTCTGACCGCCTGCAGAAATGCCTGGGGGGTAACGGGTTTTGAGATAAAATTGATTCCATCATCAAGAACGCCTTTTTTATGAATAATATCAGAGGCATAGCCGCTGCAAAACAAGACCTTCACCAGAGGCTTGATTTTTCTGACTTCATCATAGACAGCCTTGCCGTTCATCCCCGGCATTATCACATCGAGAATCACCAGGGTAATCTCGTCACGATGCTCCGCGAAAAGCCTGACGGCATCAGAGCCGTTCGCCGCGTCCAGTACCGTATAGCCCGCCTCGCAAAGTACGGTTTTCATCAGGTCCCGGACCGAGGCATCATCTTCCGCCAGAAGCACGGTCTCGGTCCCTCGCGCTGAAACTGTCTCGCTTGGCGGCGCCGGCATGGCTTCCGCTCCGGGTTCCAAGGGAAGATAGATGCGGAACGTGGTCCCGTTGCCCGGCTCGCTGTAGACATTGATATAGCCGTTATGCTGCTGGACAATGCCATACGCCATCGAGAGGCCGAGTCCCGTGCCTTTTCCGGTTTCCTTGGTGGTAAAAAATGGTTCGAAGATCCTTTGGCGGAGCTGCGCGGACATGCCGCAGCCGGAATCGGAAACCGAGATCACGGCATAGTTGCCGGGGCTGCCGAAGCCATGGTAGTGGCAATACTCCTCATCCATCTTCTGACACGTTGTCTCGATCGTCAAAAATCCGCCATCCGGCATGGCATCCCGGGCATTGGTTGCCAGGTTGATCAGGACATGGTCCAGCTGGTTGCTGTCCGCCTGAACAATGAGATTTGCCGGCCAGAATGTGGTTTGCAGTTCGATATCTTCCCCGAGCAACTGTTTCAGCAGCTTCTTCAAGGTCCGGATGACCGCATTTAGATCGACCGGCCGGACCTGGATCACCTGTTTCCGGCTGAAGGCAAGAAGGCGGGTAGTCAATCCGGCCGCTCTTTCGGCAGCCGATTGAATATGCAGGACGTTTTGCAGCAGGTTCGGATCACCCTGCACTTTCATTTCCAGCAATTGACCATACCCGATGATGGCAGTGAGAATATTGTTGAAGTCGTGGGCGATGCCCCCGGCCAGGGTACCGATGGACTCCATCTTTTGTGCCTGGCGCAACTGGTTTTCCAGGTGCCGGCGTTCGGTGATATCCTCACCAATAAGCGCAACCCCCTCCACCCTGCCGAATGAGTCGCGCAGGAAGGTTGTGTTCCAGGATACCAGGCGGCGGTCACCCGTTTTTGTACTGATCTCATGCTCCTGGTGGTTAGCGAGATTGCCGGCAGCCAGGGAGTCAAGATAGGACTTCTTCCCGACCTCGTCCAATTGGAAAAAAATCTCGAACCAATTGCCGCCGAGCACCTCTTCGCGCTGCCAGCCACTTGCGGAGAGCAGGCAATCATTGCAGAAAACAATGGTGCCGTCACGGTTCAGGAGGATCGCCATCAGGGTCATGTTCTCCAGCGTCTCGCGAAAACGGCGCTCTGATTCGTGGGCCTGGTGCAGAGCCCGGGACAGCTTGGTGTAACTGACGATCTCGTTATTGAGAATCAGCGCGGCATAACGGAAAAAAGTTTCCAGGTCACCCCGGATGTTCAGGGTGTTGAGGAGCATTCCTTCCATCTTCACCGCGGCAATCACCCGTTGGTCGGCGATCAGGGGAAAGATCCAGAGGTATTCGCAATTTTCCGGCAGCTGTTTCCGCGGTTCCGGATCGACAGAAGCATCGATCCCCAGATAACAGCCCTGTTCAACCACTTCCCGTACCAGCGGATCGGCAATTTCCGCGCTGACTTCTTTGCGGTTGTAGATGTCGCTGGAATACCAGTTTCCATCGCGAAAATGATAGAGCACCAGGTTCAGGCCGCCGACCGACTCGAGCAACACGGCAAGAATCGTATCGATCACCTCGTCAAGGCCGGAAGCCCTGCTGATTCTATCGTACATGACGTTGATAAGCTCGACTCTCGATTTCTGACGGGACAGATCGCGAAGCCTTTCCCGCAAGCGGTCGAGTTCAGCGGCCTCGATGGAAACCTGGGCTGTCATCTCAAGGACTCCCTCCACGTCGCAGGGTTTCGGCAAGTACGCCTTGAAGGTTTTCCAAAGAAACGTCGAGCCAGCGTAATGGCAGAGAGGTGCATTCGCTGACGTACGCCGCTTCTTTTTCGAAGCAGGCCGAGCAGGGGGTACGAATAGCCAGGAGGTAGGAGTGTTCCTCCCGGAAGATTTGTTTAAGCAAATCCGGATTCCTGCCGAACACCGGAATCGTCACCGCGTCCCAGGTATGGGCCCATTCCTCGAGGAGAAAGAAGGCGCCTTTCGTCAACTCTTCGGTAAAGAGCTTCTCGCCCAGGAGAATGCTGACACAATTCTGGCCGGGTGTGCGCCACGCCCCCCGCTTTTCCAGGATGGAATCCATCAGGGGATGGCAGGTGCCGAACATGACACAGGCGGTATTTGACGGATAGCGGTCAAGGGCAGATTCCAGGCAGAGCTGCAGCCGCTCGAAGCTGGTGTGCAGGGAAGATGGCAGAAAAACCGTAGTCACCGGCCAACTATTCCTGATCACCAGGAAAGAAACCTCTTTCTTGAGGATACTGCAGCTGACCAGGGTATTCCGCTCAGCGTGCCGGGAGAGTTGCGTTGTTCGGGTATATTCCATGGCGAAAGGCGGCCTCCAGCATGATTTTTATCTTTTCTTCGGGAATGTAGAGCGGCATGACCAGGGTACCGAAGAGGAAGCCCCCTCCCGTCGCGCCTGCCGCCATGATCCGGGCAACCTCATGCTCGATTTCGTCACGCTTCCAGGAGATCAGCCGGATATCATTGATAACCCCGGTGACCAGGGCCTTCCCGTCGACAATTCGCTTGGCCTCGGAGATATCATCGAGCGGATTGAGGTAAAATGCGCCGACTCCGGTCTGTTCCCTGATGAGATCGATCTGAGGGTTGATCACCCCGCCACCGTTGAAATAAACCAGCCCCTCCGTGCCGACCGCCTCGAAATCCCGCCGGATCCAGGGGAGGGCCAGCTCGCGAAACTGGGGAAAAGTCAGAAACGTCGCCGAAGCCACCGGGTTGGAATAGGCGATCATATCGATGCCTTCCGCCCGCAACGCCTGAATGTGCCTGATGCAGAAATCGGAGCATTTTTCCAGCAGTTCCCGGCAGAGGCTCTTCGGTCCGGTCAGGAGAAGCTGCAGCCATGTATCCATGCCCATCAGCATCGACGGCAGGGAGAATGACGACACTACCGACCCGAGAACCGGGCAACGGCCGCCCTGCTCCGCCTTCAGGATCCGGATGCAGTTCCGCAGTTCCTGGAAGGCCTCGGTTGCGCCCACGTCAGCGGGAACCGTCAAGGCCTCGATATCGGCCGGATTGCGGATAATCAGCTCCCCGACATTCGGCGGACCGTCTTTGGCAAAGATAATCTTCCGGCAGCCGAGCATCTCCGCATCCCGGGCGACATAGAAAAAACCCCAGAGGTTATCGTAGCCGTACTTGCGCTGCATTCTAAGCTGGGCTTCGGCCACCTTCTCCCCGCTGGAATAGTACTCCTCAATGGACAGTCCCAGCTCCAGGGCCCCCTGCTCCAGGAGGTTGCAGATTACCGGCACCCGGTCGGGGAGCTTTCCTGCCGCCAGCAGCCCGATTCTCTCCATGGCGTTCATGCCGGGGGCACCTCCTTCACCAGTCCGGCAATGACCCTGGTTGCTTCGATACCATTATCCGCCCAGGCATCGGCGCAGACCGAACGGTAGAGGTTTCCGTCGAAGCGGAATGGCGCCCCGCCAACGATGATCTTGATTCGCGGCTCCAGGCCCCGTTGACGAAGAATCTGCCGCACCTTGAGCGCACCGTCGGGCCCCAGAGCCGTATGCACCATCATCGCGGAGATGGCAATAACCGAAGCACCGAGGGATACCGCCTGATCAACGAACCGTTCGGCCGGAACGTTCACCCCCAGGTCGGTTACCGTAAACATCTTGGTCCGCAGGCAGCCCCGCACGATTTTTTTCCCCAAGCCGTGGAAGTCGCCGGACGAGGTGCCGATGACAACGCTGCCCTTGATTTCCGGGGCCGAACTGAACAGCGGCAGCAGCATTTCAATGGCTGCTTCAGAGATCTGGGCCGCAATGAAATGCTGTGAGAGGGTGGTTGCCAGATCTCTGGTCAAATCCCGGGACATTCTTTCGATGGCCGGTGTTACCACCTCGAAAACGATCTCCTCCGGAGACACACCGTCTTCCAGGGATTTGGTCAGCAGCGCAAGGGCCTGGTCCCGGTCCGTATCAAGAAGGGCCTCATAATAGCGGGAAACAAATGATTGCAGCATGGCGACTCCATTAGTGGGCAAAAGAACAAAATTTATTTCATAGTACCAGGGTTTTGAACAATGCCTACTCCCTGGTTCACAATTAACCCTTTGCCGCGGCAGCGCGCAAAATCCGGCCCATCTCAGACACTCTTTACCGTATCGGCACCCATTGGAATTTCTTAAATGCCAGACTGAAGGTTAGCATAAAAACAGGGACACTCCTTTATCCGGCACTCATTATTCCGCGGAGCAGGCTCTCTCAGCCACCCTTACCGCGCAGAGCCCGGTTGGTTTTTGCCGTCGGCAGAGCGTTCCAGGGATCGTCCGGCCAGGGATGCTTCGGATAGCGCCCCTTCAACTCCTTTTTCACCTCCCGGTACCCGCTCTCCCAGAAACCTTTCAGGTCGCGCGTGACCTGCACCGGCCGCCGGGCCGGAGACAGGAGGTGCAGGAGCAGCTTCACCCGCCCCCCGGCAATGGCCGGGGTGTCCGCACAGCCGAACATCTCCTGGAGCTTCACCGCCAGAAACGGTTCCTCGCCGCTGACATAATCGATCTCGATGCGGCTGCCGCTCGGCACGGCAATGTGGGTCGGCGCCCGCTCCTCCAGCAATCGCAGCTGCTCCCGGGTGAACAGGGCCCGCAGCGCGGCGCACAGATCGAGCCCGAAGATATCGCGGCGGCTCCGGACGCCAAAAAGAAACGGCGCAAGCCAATCCGCACGCGTGGCCAGCAAATGTTCGTCCTCCAGGTCCGGCCACTCCTCCGCGGGAAATGCCTGCCGCACCAGGCGCAGCCTGCCCCGCAGCCGGGCGGCCTCCCGGTCCCAGTTCAGGAGTGCCAGATGAGAGTCCTTGATCACAGCAAGCAGCAGTGGTATGGCTTCGTCATCGGATGGCACAACCTGGCGCCGGGACAGGTGGATCGCACCGAGCGACTCCTCTTCCCAAGCCATGAGCCGCTCCTGGCCGGAGTCCCAGACCACTTTTCGTTCGTGGACAAGCCGTCCTCCGCATTCAGAACGAACCAGCTCCGGCGACAGGGAACAGGCCTGGTGAATGAGCCCCTCCCCCTTCTCCCCGGCATCCACCTGAATCGCGAGGATAAGCATTCGATTCCTGACACCGCTTTTCCGGGACAGGCGGGCCCCGCGGCCATTGGCCAGCAGATAGCGGTCGCTGCCCTCCTCCCGCTGCCGGGCAACCCGGTCCGGGTAGGCGGCAAGAAGCAGGCGGGCCGCGGCATCGGTAGCCAGGGGCGCTTCGTAAATCGCTCCTACCCCCAGGTGACGTGCGAGCTGCGCGGCGCTGCTCTCCACCACGCGAACGGCAGCGATCTGCACACGCGGGTCCACCCGCCCGCTCCGCCCCGCAATCGCCTCATAGCGCTCCAGCAGATCGGATTCGCAGAGGGGCGCTGACTCTCCCGGGCCGTAACGAAAGATGTCCCGTTCCGCCAGGAGCGCACCCAGGAGGGCAGCCACCTTCAGCGCCTCCGCCTCCGTGCCCCGAAGCAGCATCCGGGCGATACGGGGATGGACCGGCAATTCCGCCATCTTTCTTCCGGTTTCCGTGGTCCGACCGTCCCGGTCCAGTGCGCCAAGGCAGCAGAGCAGCTCCCGGGCACCGGCCAGTGCCGCCTCGGGAGGCGGATCAAGCCAGGCCAGACTCGCCGGATCCCGCACCCCCCAGACGGCCAGCTCCAGGGCCAGCGCGGAAAGATCGGACACCAGGATTTCCGGCGGGGTAAAAGCGGTCATGGCCTGAAAGGTGTGCTGACCGAAGAGGCGGTAACAGACCCCGGGGGCCAACCTTCCGGCCCGCCCGGCACGTTGCTCCGCCGAGGCGCGGGACTCCCGCACCGTAAGCAGCCGGTTCATGCCGCTCGCCGGATCATGGCGCAGAACCCGGGTCAGACCGCTGTCAACCACGGTCCTCACCCCTTCGATGGTGAGGCTGGTCTCGGCAATATTCGTGGCGAGGACCACCTTGCGCCGCGGACCCGGCAGAATGGCCGCTTGCTGTTCCGCGAAGGGCAGGTCGGCATAGAGCGGATGGATGGTCAAGGCTGAAGTTCCGGCATCTTGACGGAGCTGCCCGGCACAGGCCCGGATCTCGCCGGCGCCGGGCAGGAAGGCGAGGACATCCCCCGCCGTTTCCCGCAGGGCGCGCCGCACCGCGGCTGCCATGCGAACCGGCAGCGGGAGATGGCCGGAATCCTCCAGAAAGCGGACTTCGACCGGAAACGAGCGTCCTTCCGCAACCACGACCGGCGCATTGCCCAGCAATGCGGCAACCGGCCCGCAATCGAGGGTCGCCGACATCACCAGAATTTTCAGATCGGGCCGCAGCTCCCGCTGCACCTCCAGGCAGAGTGCCAGGGCAAAATCCGCATTGAGACTTCTTTCGTGGAATTCGTCAAAAATTACCAGTGACACCCCCTCCAGGCCGGGATCCCGCTGCAGACGCCGGGTCAGAATCCCCTCGGTAACCACCTCGATCCGGGTCTTCGCGGAGACCCGGCGCTCAAAGCGCATCGTATAGCCCACCGTCTCTCCAGACTCCTCGCCCAGGGTAAAGGCCATGCGGCTTGCCGCATTGACAGCCGCCAGCCGTCGGGGCTCCAGCATCACGATGCGTCCGGAAGCGATTTCCGGCAGAGCGAGCAGCGCCAGGGGGACTCGCGTCGTTTTTCCGGCACCCGGCGGCGCCTGCAGCACCGTATTCGGGGAAGCGGCAATCGTGTGCAATAGTTCGGGGAGGATCGGATCTATGGGAAGGGGGGTGTTTTCCATGGAATAGCTACCTGTAGAGATTGATGGTGAGGGGTTACCTATTTGCCTTTGCTGAAGAATGATGCAAATCGGTCAAAAATTACTGCCGGACCGAAGGTAGCCCTCTCCTCCCTCTGCTGTCAATCGGAAAACAGAAGGGCAAATTCTTCACGTTCCTTTTTACCGTTGACGTTCCCCTCCTGACCATGAGATATCTGATTTCCATGAACTCCAACACATTACCCAAAACTCCGCAAACTGCGTTATCTTCATAAATAATCGGGGAAAAGTATGTATTCACGGAAAGAGGTCCCTTTCAATGTAGCAACGCTCTCGTTTTCAAATCCGGAACTCGAAGCGGCCTTCCAGGCCGACTATTTCGACAAAAACATCCGTAACCTGAGACGCTATCTGCTGTTGGGATGCCTTCTCTATGGACTGTTCGGTATCCATGACTACCTGATCATTCCCGATATCCTGCCTCAGGCCTGGGGCATCCGCTACCTACTGGTCTGTCCGTTGCTGCTGGCAATTTACCTGTTCTCGCACTCGAAACACTATTCCCAGGCACTGACGCCGTCCCTGTTCCTCGCCTGCTTTGCGGCCGGGGCGGGAATCGTCGCCATGAGCATCAAGGCGGCCCCACCCGGCAATTCCCTCTACTACGCCGGACTCTTGCTGTGTCTGCTCTTCTACTTCCGCCTTCGCTTCCTCGCAGCAAGCCTGCTCGCCTGGAGTCTCTTTATTCTCTATGAAGCAGCGGCACTCCTGACCATCGGCACCTCGACCCCGGTCCTGTTCAGCAATACCTTTACTTTCATCTCCTTCAACATTACCGGAATGTTTGCCTGCTACGCGATGGAGCGCTACTACCGTTCGGATTTCCTGTTGAGGCGGACCATTCAACAGCGAGATCATGAGTTAAGTGCCTCGAACCGGGCATTGGAACAAGAGATCATCGAGCATCGACAGGCCGTTAAGGAACAGCGCCGCCTTCAGGCGCAGCTCTCCCAAGCCCAGAGGTTGGAGGCGGTAGGACAGCTTGCCGGCGGCATCACGCATGAATTCTCCAACATCCTTACCGCCGTGGTCGGCTACGCAAATTACCTCCAGATGAAGATGGATAAGGATGACCCCTTGTACAATTATGCAGGAAAGATCATCACCTCAGCCAACCGGGCCGCGCGCCTGACAAACGATCTGCTGGCCTTCAGCAGAAAAAAACAGTCCGAACCAAGAATCGTGAATCTCAATGAAATCATACTGAAAGCGGAAAATTATCTACCCCTGATGGCCGGCAGGAAAATCAGGGTCTCGATCATGGTCTACGAAAAACCGCTGATCGCCATCGCTGATGAGGTATTGTTGGAACAGGTCCTGGTGAATCTGGTTGCCAACGCCCGGGATGCCATGCCGGGCGGCGGCGTGCTGACCATCACCATCGATCAACTCGGCCTGAACCGGGAAGTCTGTTTCTCCACCGGAACGGCGCCACCGGGCAGATACGGCCGGATCTCGGTCACCGACATGGGCATCGGCATGAGTGAAAATACCCGGACGCGAATTTTCGAGCCGTACTTCACCACGAAAGAGAACGAAAAAGGCACGGGACTCGGCCTTGCCATGGTCTGCGATGTTATCAGCAAACACCGCGGGTTCGTCGATTTCAATTCCCAGGTCGGCGCCGGAACGACCTTCAGGCTGCTGATTCCCCTCCTCACGGAAGAGACACTGTAACAAGATCTATCAGCCGCCCCGGAAAGTCACCCGCGAATGACGGAAGTAGAGCCAAAGAATACTATTTTATTGAATTAAAACAATGGTGTGGTATGTATTGGTCTTTACTCTATGACCTTTGTAGCCAGAAAGGATTCACCCCATGCCCCACCATTCCGGCTGCCTCCTCTGCGGCGCCGAGCTTGAATATTTTTCCGAACAACGATCTCTTTCCTGCCATTTCTGCGGTGCAACGACCAGCGGCAATGCCCACTGCGTAAACGGTCACTACATTTGCGACAGCTGTCACCGGGGTTCCGCCCAGGACGTCATCGAGCTGGTTTGCATCGGCAGCGAAGTCCGCGACCCCATCTCCCTGGCGGAAATGCTCATGAAACACCCTGCAATGAACATGCACGGCCCTGAGCACCATTTTCTCGTGCCCGCGGTGTTGCTTGCCACCTATGCGGTGATGAAGGATTTGCCAAGGGAGGAAAAAGCGGCCCTGATTCGCAAGGCTCGGCAACGGTCTGAGGATATCAAGGGGGGGTTCTGCGGGTTTCATGGAGCCTGTGGCGCGGGGATTGGAACCGGAATTTTCGTCAGCCTGATCACTTCCGCCACACCACTGTCAACCTGTGAGCGGGGACTGAGTAACCGGATGACGGCGGAAAGCCTCCTGAACATTGCCCGAAGCGGGGGAGCCCGCTGCTGCAAACGCGATTCCCTGTTGGCAATCTTCACCGCCGTACAATTTCTGGAAGCTGAGTTTGGGATTGTGCTACCGGCAAGGAAGGAAATAAGCTGTATTTTCGGCCGGTTGAACCGAGAGTGCTTGGAGCAGGACTGTCCGTTTCATCAGGAAAAAGGCATCCGGCTCTGTCGGTCGGGGGGGTAGTTTTTAGTTTTTAGTTTTGACCTAACACTTAAAACTAAAAACCTAAAACTTAGCTTCTTTCTTCTATCCCAGTCTCTCCAACCACTCACGCAGTTCGGAACAAACGGCCTGCTGCTCCTGCAATTTTTTCATCAACTCCGCGGAAAACATTTCCTGCCCCAGCAGCTCTTCGATGTTTCCGGACATGGCGATAAACTCGTCCAGAGTAATCGTTGTTTCTCGATGGTGCTGTCCTTCGGTCTTTCCGGCAGGGTAAGCTTCCGCTTCGAGAAAAGCTTCGACGGCGTCCCTTTCCCCCACGTAAAATCGCCGGGTTTTCCGGTCCAGCAGCAGCCAGTGGCGCGCGGGTAATTCGCCGGAGCCAAAATCAAAGGGACGCAGATGGAGCCTGACGAACGGGTGTTGGTTAAAGAGCTGCCAGCTCGCGGAATCAAGGGTTCCGCAATTCAAAAAATCATCATGGAAACACAATTCGTCAAAATGTTCCCAGGACAGGGCCACGAAACGGCCCTCGCCCCTGTAGCCAAGGCATCTTTCAATCATTGGCGGGACCGGTAGGAAGAGGGGCGTCAATCCGGCCTTAAGTGCTCGTACATCCATGAAAACTCCGGATGGAAACTGCTTGAAGTACTACCAATTCCTGATCTCAAGACGGCGAAGACAAGCCAACGCAGAGAGGATCTTGAAATGGAATTGGAATAAGAGGGTCCCGGAAAATTCCGTCATCAAACCGGCACCAGCATGGCCGTATCGACGCACCCTCTGCTGCTTTAACTACTATCGGCAGTTCTTCCGCGGAATTGAGAAATTTTTCCCGGTACCTCGTGCAACTCTGATTCAGCCCGGCTTTTTCATGGCCGAAACGGGCCGATGGGCACAAAACTCGTTGCCGGATGGAAACTATTTCGGGCGCGCCTTGATCTTCGGTTTCCCGTCTTCCACGAGAACCCGGAATTCCAGATCCTGGCAGCGGTACTTTTCCCTGATGGCGGCCCGATGTTTCTCCAGGGTGGCCGAGATCGCCTCCTTGCTGATGTTGGATGTCGTCACATTACATAAGCGGCAGGCTTCGGTGTATTCACGATAGACCCGGTCAACCTGCGAATCAACAGAGACGGCCGGCAGGTTTTGCGGTCCGGAGGCCTGGTTTCGCTGCATCTTGAAACGATCCCGGGAATACTTCCCCTCTTCTATCTGCCGGTTGATCCGGTTCCAGTATTGCCGGTAGCTTACCAGGCGTGATTTGACGGAGTTGTAGCGAAATAGGAGCATCGTATTGGAAATTGCTGCCGCGGTATAACGCCTCGAAAGACGCTCCACCTCTTCCAGGAGTTTCAGCGGCTCGCGCTTCTCCAGTCCGAGGAAATACTGTTCATACTTGATGATCAGCTCCTTCAGGCTCCGTTCAAAAAGTTCGACATCCTCAATAATCCCCATGAAATTCCCTTCCCGCGAAAAAAACAGCCGGCTTGAGCCGCAAAATCTTCGGCTGGTACCCGGATAATGAAATCCTAATGGTCGGAAGCCGGTCTGTAAAGGAAAATATTCCGAATCGGCCAAATCGGCTCCAGGCCACAATTCCCTCCTGCCCCGGCAGTCCGGGACCGGGAAAAAATCCCCCTTTTGCCAGAAGCGACTTGACTTGACCGTTCCGGTTGTTTACAGTTAAATGTTTTTTAAACTAGCTAGTTGGGAGGGAGTTCCCATGAAATCCATAGCAGCAATCATCCTGGCGGCGGGCAAGGGCACGAGAATGAAATCGAAGCTCGTCAAGGTCATGCACCCCCTGGCCGGAGCCCCCCTGATTGAATATCCGCTGAGCGCGGCCCGGGAGGCATCCGCCACGCAAATCGTGGTGGTAATCGGCCATCAGGCGGAAGCGGTGCGTGACCATTTTTCCGGCTGCGGCGACATTTCCTTCGCCCTCCAGGAACAGCAGAACGGTACCGGACACGCCGTTGCCTGCGCCGCCCCGCTTCTCCAGGGATTTAACGGCAATGTCCTCATCCTCTGCGGCGACGTGCCGCTCACGAAAGCCGAGACCCTGCGGGACCTGCTGCAGCACCACGAAGAACGGCAGGCAACCGTAACGGTCCTCACCGCATCCCTCGAAAACCCGTTCGGCTACGGCAGAATCATCAAAAACAACGCCGGCGAGGTAACGGCAATTGTCGAAGAAAAGGACGCCACTCCGGAACAGCGCGCCATCAACGAGATCAATTCCGGCATCTACTGCGTTGCGGCCGAGTTCCTCTTCAGCGCCGTATCCCGGCTCGGCAGCGACAATGCCCAGGGTGAACAGTACCTGACCGATATCATCCGCATGGCCGTCGAACAAGACCTCAGCTGCGCCGCTCACCAGATCGCCGACCCGCTCGAAGTAATGGGCATCAACGACCGGGTGCAGCTTGCCGCGGCGGAAGCGGTCCTGCGCCAACGAATCAACGAAAGCCAGATGCTCGCCGGCGTCACCCTCAGGGACCCCGCCACCACCTACCTCGACCGCGGGACATTGATCGGCCGGGACACGGTGATCGGCCCGAACGTCCATATTTCCGGCCAGAGCGAAATCGGCGAAGACTGCCTGATCGAACCGGGAGCAATCATCCGCGGCTGCCGGATCGGCAACCGGGTCGTGGTCAAGGCCGGCTCGGTCCTGGAGAATTCCATCGTCCATGACGCCGTCTCCATCGGCCCCATGGCTCACCTCCGCCCCGGCACCGAACTGCTGGATGAGGTAAAGATCGGCAACTTCGTTGAAACCAAGAAGGTCATCATGGGCAAAGGCTCGAAAGCCTCCCACCTCACCTACCTGGGAGATGCCAGCGTCGGCAGCGACGTAAACATCGGCTGCGGCACCATCACCTGCAACTACGACGGAGTATCCAAACACCGCACCGTGATCGAAGACGGCGTCTTCGTCGGCAGCGACGTCCAGTTCGTGGCTCCGGTAACGATCGGCAACAACTCGCTTATTGCCGCGGGCACAACGGTAACGGAGGATGTTCCTCCCGGATCCCTCGCCATCGGCCGATGTCGCCAGGTGAACAAGGAAGGGTGGCGGAAGAAATAAAACCTGTTCCAGGTTTTATTTCGGTTTTGGGTTTTTGGTTTTTGGTTTTGAGTTAACGGCAAAAACAATTCAGAAAACCTCAAAATCGATTTTCCGTTTCATCATTAGCAAAGAAAAGCTTTCAGATTCATTTTTTAACCAAAAACTAAAAACCAAAAACTAAAAACTGTTCTCAAAACTGTAATTCGGAGATTACCATGTGCGGAATAGTCGGTTACATCGGGGCGCAGGAAGCGACCCCCATTATCCTTGACGGACTGAAAAAACTGGAATACCGGGGCTACGATTCCGCCGGAATCTGTACCCTGCTGGACGGCCAATCCTCCATCCGGCGCAGCCAAGGCAAACTGGTAAACCTCGAAATGCGTCTGAAGGCGGAACCGCTCGCGGGAACAATCGGCATCGGCCATACCCGCTGGGCTACCCATGGCAGACCTTCGGAAACGAATGCCCACCCGCACAAGGGCGGCTCGTTTATTGTGGTGCACAACGGCATCATCGAAAACTACCTGGCCCTGAAGGAAATGCTGATCGGCAAGGGTCACACCTTCCAGAGCGAGACCGATACCGAGGTCATCTCCCACCTTTTGGAGGAGAGTTACCAAAGCGTCCACGATTTCGAACAGGCCGTGCGTCACGCCCTGGCTCAACTGCGGGGCGCCTACGCCGTCTGCATACTCTGCGAGAAAGAACCGGAGTTACTCATTGCCGCAAAACTCGGCTCGCCGATGGTGGTCGGCCTTGGCGACAGCGAGTACTTCGTTGCCTCCGATATCCCGGCGATCCTGGCCCACACTCGCCAGATGGTATTCATGGAAGATGGCGAAATGGTAGTTTTCCGCGACAACCAGGCGCTCTTCAGCACCATCAGCGGCGAATCGCTGGTAAAGAAACCGCGCCATATCGACTGGTCGCCCCTCATGGCGGAAAAGGGCGGTTACAAGCACTTCATGCTCAAGGAGATCTTCGAGCAGCCCCGGGCAATTCGCGACACCATTGCCGGCCGGCTGCTGGATGGAGAGGGCGATGTCCATCTGGAAACGCTCGGGCTCTCCAACCAGGAACTGCGGAGCGTGGATCGAATCTGCATCATCGCCTGCGGCACCTCCTGGCATGCCGCCCTGGTGGGGAAATTTCTCATCGAGGAGCACTGCCGGATTCCGGTCGAGGTGGATATCGCCTCGGAATTCCGCTACCGCAACCCGATCATCAACGACAAGACCCTTCTAGTGCTGATCTCCCAGTCAGGAGAGACTGCCGACACCCTGGCTGCGCTGCGTGAAGGCAAATCCCGCGGAGCGAAAAACCTCGCCATCTGTAATGTGGTTGACTCATCCATCGCCCGGGAATCGGACGGCGTAATCTACACCCATGCCGGACCCGAAATCGGCGTCGCCTCCACCAAGGCCTTCATCACCCAGCTGATTGCCCTCTATCTCTTCACCATCAGGCTCGGACGTGCCATCGGCGCCCTGGACCGGGAGAAGGGGCAGGCGATGAACCAGGCCCTGCTGCACCTGCCGTCCCTGCTTGACGAAACCCTGCTCCTCAATCCGCAGGTGGAACAGCTGGCCCGCACCTACATGAATGCCAGCGATTTCCTCTACCTGGGCCGCGGCATCAACTACCCGATCGCTCTGGAAGGCGCGCTGAAGCTGAAGGAGATTTCCTACATCCATGCCGAAGGCTACCCGGCCGGAGAGATGAAACACGGTCCGATCGCCCTGATCGACGAAAAGATGCCAGTGGTGGTGCTGGTGCCCCGCAACGACACCTACGAAAAGGTTGCCTCCAACATGGAAGAGGTCATCGCCCGCGGTGGCCGGGTCATCGCGGTCTGCACGGCCGGTGACGCGGAATTGGCCCAAAAGGCCGAAGCAACCATCGAGATCCCGCCCTGCGCCGAAGACCTGCTGCCGGTAATCCTGGCCATCCCGCTGCAGCTCCTCGCCTATCACGTGGCGGTCATGAAGGGCACCGATGTGGATCAGCCTCGCAACCTGGCAAAAAGCGTCACCGTGGAATAGTTTCAAAGGCGGTTTTGAGTTTTGGGATTTGGCTTTTTAGTTGAATAAGCAGAAGTTAGACGTAAGAAGTGAGAGGATCGAGAAAAAAGGGCGGCCCATCAAGCCGCCCCTCTTCAAAAATTTCTCCTCGCTACTGAAAAATCAGAGCTCACGCTTCCAGTTTACCCGCACATAATTTTCGCCATGGCTCCACTGGTGGTTCAACTCGCCACTGTGAGCCTTGTAGACTTCCTTACCGAGCTTTTCGGCCAGTTTATCCAGCGTGGTCAGCAGAGTCAGGACGTCCCCCTCCTGCTTTATCTCCATGATCCGCCCGAGGGGATTCTTGTTCCGCGACTTTTCCTCGGTATTCTTGATCAGCTCGAGGATCTCCGTTTCATGCTTGCTCAAATAGCTGCCGGAAAGCGTCAAAAAACCTCCCGGAACTTTATCCTGCATCTTCAGACAAGCAGGGCAGATGATCTTGCCGGCCGACGGGTCCTCTTTCAACTGGGCAAGCTCAAGCGGGTCCATGATCCAGCGTTTCTGCCGGTTGATAACCCCGCACTTGGTGCAGTAGGAAACCTCCATCCCATCCTTCGACATGTACACATCAGTACTCCGGGCAGTCCGCTGACCCTTCTCTTCGACGCCTCTTTTACGGGAAGGCTGTGTCATGATTGTTCTCCTTTCAGCAGGGGGAATAGCTCACTTCCTGTTTCAAGTATAACAGTGATGGGGGGAAAAGCAGTTTTGAGTTTAGAGTTTTTCAACTCAAAACTCAAAACTGTTTCAAAACAGCTCTTGCCGGCGCTCCGGCACCACCGGCGATCCGCAGCGGCAGACAAATCAGCTCATAAACACCTGCCGGAACTTCCGACAGATCAAGACCCTCGAGGATTACGACATCGTTTCCCAGCAGAGTCCGGTGCACCGTGCCGTCGCCGTTGAAGTTCTCGATGGAAAGATAATCAATTCCCACCAGCCGAATGCCCTGGCTCACCAGATACTCCGCGCCTTCGGCAGTCAGCGCGACGAAATCCGGGGAGAAATCCGCCCTGGACCAGAGCGCCGAGTTGCCGGTGCGGAGCAGCAACCGCTCCTCCCCCGCCAGCGGCAACCCTGCCAGTTCAGCCGGGCCGATCGCCGCGCAGCCGCGCAGATCCGCCACCAGGGCCCTGCCCAGCAACAGGGAAAGGGGTAGATCATCCAGGGTTGTCCCGTTTTCCAGGATATGCGCCGGAGTATCCAGGTGAGTTCCGGAATGGTCGCCAAGGGTAATCCGGGAAACCCGCGCTCCGTCACCCTTCTCCAGCTGCAGTACCGGCTCGATCAGCAGTCGCGGGTCCCCCGGCCAGGTCGGTAGCCCCTCGGCAAGCGGCACGGAAATGTCGAAAATCTTCATACAAACCACCTTGGAAAAGCACTGTTGAGTGTTGAGTTTTGGGTTTTTAGTTTTGAGTTGAAAATAAAGTTTTAAAAGCTTGATAAATCTTGTCCACAGATCCACACGCTTTACGCGCCGACATGTCCGCCAGAGCTTTAGCGTAGGTGGAAGCTTCAGCGAAGGAGTGGATTTTCAGCGATAGAATCTTAAAAATAAATGCTCTAAATTCCTTGCTAACTATCTCAAATACATCGTAATCATTGACAAACTCCGGAAATTTCCGGATAGTTGCAGCAGACGAAAGATATTCATGAGAAGAGGAAGACGGCGACTGACCAGCCCGGAAACATGATAGAAGAAAAAGACGACCATTACTGGATGGGCCTGGCAATCCGCGAAGCGAAAAAGGCCGAGGCCCGCGGCGAAGTTCCGATTGGCGCACTGGTGGTGCGGGACGGCCTGGTGCTCGGCCGGGGCTACAACCTGCGGGAGAAAAGCCTCGACCCCACCTCCCACGCGGAAATGACCGCCATCCGCAAAGCCGCGAAAAAAGCGGCAAACTGGCGGCTGCTCGGCGCCACCCTCTATGTCACCCTGGAACCCTGTCCCATGTGTATGGGCGCCATCATCCTCGCCCGCCTGGAGCGGGTAGTCTTCGGCTGCCACGACCCGAAAGCCGGAGCCGCCGGCTCCCTCTACGACCTGTCAAACGATGCGCGCCTCAATCACCGCGTCGCCCTCACCAGCGGCGTGCGCGGCGAGGAATGCGCCGGTCTGCTCAGTTCGTTTTTTGCCGCTTTACGACGCAGCAAAAAACAGTGTTGAGTTTTTAGTTTTTAGTTTTGGGTTAAAAACCTTCTTTCCCGCGTATACGCTCGGTTCTTCACAAAAAGAACACGTGCGGACTTTTCAACCAAAAACCAAAAACCGCTTTAAAGATTTTTCCCCCTTAGACGATAAGGTACTTCTGAACATGTAGCAGGCACGGAAAGGAAATACCAATGGAAGACCAGTTCCAACAGTTGCTGAAAGACGGGATTACCGCGGCCAGAGCCGGCAACACCTCCCAGGCCCTGAAACTTCTTGAAGAAGCGGCGGAACATGATGAAAGCCCCGAGCTGATTTCCCACCTGGCCTACTGCATTGCCAAGGAAAAACAGGATATCACAACAGCCTTGTCCCTCGCCAGAAGCGCACTCCGGGAGGAACCATGGAACTCCACCCACTACCTTAATCTTGGCAGGATCTATCTCCTCTCCGATCGCAGAAAAGACGCCATTCAGATTTTCCGCGACGGGCTGCTCCACGAACACAACCAGCGCATCAAGGAAGAACTGGCCCAGCTTGGCACCCGCAAATACCCGGTCATCGCCTCCCTGCCCCGGGAACATCCCTTAAACCGCATGCTCGGCAAAATTTTCACCCGGCTAAAGCTGAGATAAAGCGGTGTTGAGTTTTGGGTTTTCAGTTTTGAGTTGAAAACCAAAAACCAAAAACTAAAAACCAAAAACTCCGTTCTGCCCGCAAATCTGTTGGAACTCCTCATCCGGCAAAGCCGAAACGGTAACCACCCGCCCGTCCCGTCCCTCGAAGCTCATGGAACGGCAGTGGAGCATCAAGCGGGGTGCGGCAACCCCACCATAGGTCGAATCGCCGACGATCGGCAGTCCGCAGTGTTCCAGATGTACCCGGATCTGATGCGTCCGCCCGGTCAGTGGACGGGCCTCCACCAGGGCCGCGCCGTCCCCCTGTGCCACCACCCGGAAACCGGTCCGTGCCTCCTTGCCCGGCCTGGCCACACCGTAGCGGGCCGAGCCAACTTTCGCAATCGGCTGGTCCACCAGCCACTCCCCGGCCGGAGGACTGCCGCTCACCAGGGCCAGATAGTGTTTCTCCACCCGCCCCTCCTTCAACAACTGAGACAGCCGGGCCGCGGCAGTGCGATTCTTCGGAAAAAGCATCACCCCGGAGGTGCCGCGATCCAGGCGATGGATAATCCGCACCGGCTCGCCGTTCGCGGCGCACTTCAGGTACACGCCGATCGCATACTCCACGGTGCCCTTCAACTGGTACGGGGTCCGCTGGGAATTGAAACCTGCCGGTTTGCAGATCCCCACCACTTCGTCATCTTCATAGAGTATCGAGTCTGCGGTATAAACAAGCTCCTTGAAGCGTTCCGGCTCCATCACCCCCAGGACAATCTCGTCCCCCTGCCGCAGGGTTCGGGAGGCAACCCGCACCATGGTGCCATTCACCGTGCACCCCCCCAGGTCGACAATCCGCCGCACCCGGGTCTTTGACAGCGACTCAAACAACAGCGCCGCACCATCATCCAGCCGCATCCCGGCCTGCGCCGCTGCCACCGTTTCCTTCAGAATCATGTTTATTCCCTTCTCCCTGTCATTGCTACAGCCATGGTAATCGCTTGCCGGGAAAAGTTCAAGCCAACTTACGGAAAGTATCTACCAGCTACCTTCATAGATTTCCAACGAGACTGTTCCCCCGTAATTGAGAATCCAAACGATATGGTACTTGCACTCCCATGCGGAATGAAATAGACTTTCAACGATGTCCAAAGGATGCTCCGATTTCTGAAATTTTGAGCGGTTCCCTGGCAAAGCCAGGGGAGGGAAATCCCATTTAGACTAAAAAGGAATTGGCGGTTATTACTAATAAAATGACGGCAGCTCATCACTTGAAAGGTAACACGCAGAACTGGGCAGATTGCCACTGCCACATATTGCCAAACTTCGACGACGGCGCTAAGAACCTCAGCGAGTCTTTAGCTATTGCCGCGATTCTCGCCGAGGCCGGGTTCAGCGAAGTCCACTGCACCCCGCACTCCATCTCCGGTGCCTATGAAGCCTCACCGGCCCGGGTTCGCCAAACAACCCTGGAGCTACAGGAAGTATTGGAAAAAGCCGGCATCCCGCTACGCGTCTTCTCCGGAAGCGAGTACTACTGTGATGAATTTCTATTGTCCCGCCTGCTCGATCCGCTCCCTCTTGGCAGCACGAACATGATCCTGATGGAAGCCCCCCTCCAGACCACACCGGCGCTCCTGAGTTCCATCGCCTACCAGGTAGTCCTGCGGGGCCACACGCCACTCATCGCCCACCCGGAACGCTGCCCCCTGCTACATCCCGAAGAGAGATCCGAAAGGGCCTCCAACTCGATCCTCAGTTCAGTACTACGCTTCGCCAACACCAGGTTCAGAACTCAAAACTCAAAACTCAAAACTGAAAACGCGATATTTTCGGAGCGAACGCTCCCGGAAATTCTGCTCTCATTGGGCTGCCGCTTCCAGGGAAACCTGGGCAGCTTCGCCGGCATCTACGGCGAACGGGTCAAAAAAGCCGCGATAAAAAATCTCCAGAAAGGTCTTTACGACTGCCTCGGCAGCGACGCCCACGCCTCACACGGACTGGCAAGTTGGCTGCTGCGTGGATTGCGTGAAGTTGAGAGTCATGTGGGAGCGGACGGGTTAACAGCGCTGCTTGCGGGACCAACTGACGCAAAGAGAACCGCGGATAAGAAACGGGTCGCCGCGAAATAGAGGCAGGATTTTGATTTGGTTTTTCATCCAGGCACATTCTCTCCTTTGCGTTATCAAGCTGCCTGCTCCGCCGAAGGAGCATGGCTTCGAAAACCGGGACGGCACGCAAACGTGTTCGTCCGTAGCTATAAAGAGATTTTTCGCTGATGTCATTGGAGAGTATATTCCGTCAAAAGTTTGATTTTCCATATCCGGTTCAAATTGCGACAATATAAGCTGAATTACCGCCAAACCATCTAAACGAAGTCTACTTCGCACCTTTCACCATTCACAGCCCCCACCTATCAAAACTGGCCCCACCTTTACGGATGACTGCATACTTGAAAGAGTATCACCTGTTTCAGGTGTTCACATTTCATGGAGATGTTTACAATTAGAATTGTTTTTCTTACTGGTTTTTTTTGATAGTATTATTCGTT
>JAJZQA010000002.1 GCA_021810985.1 Deltaproteobacteria bacterium | reverse complement strand
TTGTCAGCCGCGGACTGTCAGCCAGTCCGGTCAGTCAGGTGCTGGTGGAGGAGTCGGTTCTCGGCTGGGAAGAGCTGGAACTGGAAGTCGTACGCGACGCCAAAAACCAGAAGATCACAGTCTGTTTCATCGAGAATGTCGATGCCATGGGGGTACACACCGGTGATTCCTACTGCACCGCTCCGATGCTGACGATCACCCCTGAATTGCAGGCACGGCTGCAGGATTACTCCTATCGGATCGTGGATGCCATCGAGGTGATCGGCGGAACCAATGTCCAGTTTGCCCATGACCCGAAGACCGGCAGGGTGGTGGTGATCGAGATAAACCCGCGGACTTCCCGCTCTTCGGCCCTGGCATCAAAAGCTACCGGCTTTCCGATTGCCCTGGTTTCCTCCATGCTGGCAGCCGGTCTGACCTTGGATGAAATCCCTTACTGGCGTGACGGTTCACTGGAAAAATACACCCCGTCCGGCGATTACGTGGTGGTAAAATTCGCCCGCTGGGCCTTTGAGAAGTTCAAAGGGGTCGAGGACAAGCTCGGCACCCAGATGCGTGCGGTGGGCGAGGTAATGAGCATCGGCAAGAACTACAAGGAAGCGCTGCAGAAGGCAATCCGTTCCCTGGAAAATGGCCGCTACGGCCTTGGCTTCGCGAAGGATTTCAATCGTAAATCCCTGGCGGAATTGCTGGAGCTGCTTGCTGAACCATCCAGCGAGCGTCAATTCATCCTCTACGAGGCGCTGCGCAAAGGCGCCGATATAGACCTGCTGCACAAGCGGACCCACATTAAAACCTGGTTCCTTGAGCAGATGAAGGAGTTGGTCGTTCTGGAAGAGCGGGTTCTGCACCACAAGGGAAGTCTGCCACCGGATGAATTGCTGCTTGCCGCGAAGAAAGACGGTTTTGCCGATCGCTATCTGGCCCAGATTCTGGCGATTCCGGAACAACAGGTCCGCGAGCGGCGTCTTGCCCTCGGTCTGGCTGAGGCATGGGAGCCGGTACCGGTCAGTGGCGTGGAGAACACCGCCTATTATTTTTCCACTTATAACGCTCCTGACAGTGTCGGGTCATCGGAGCGCAAGAAAATCATGGTGCTTGGCGGCGGCCCCAACAGAATAGGGCAGGGGATCGAGTTTGATTACTGCTGCGTCCACACCGCCTTTGCCCTGAAGGATGCCGGTTTTGAGACCATTATGGTCAACTGCAACCCTGAAACTGTCTCCACCGATTACGACACCTCCGATAAACTCTACTTCGAGCCGCTGACCGTGGAGGATGTCCTTTCCATCTACGCCAAGGAGAAGCCTGAAGGGGTGATGGTGCAGTTCGGCGGCCAGACCCCGCTTAATATTGCCCGCCAGTTGCAGGATGCCGGGGTAAAGATCATCGGAACCTCGCCGGATACCATTGACCTTGCCGAAGACCGCGAGCAGTTCAACACCATGATGACGAAGCTCGGCATTCCCCAGCCGGAATCTGGTATGGCCAGAACCATCGACGAAGCGATTGCCATTGCTTCGCGCATCGCTTATCCGCTGATCGTCCGCCCCTCCTACGTTCTTGGCGGACGGGCGATGGAGGTGGTGCATGACGAGGAGGCGCTGCGCGAATACCTGGCCAAGGCCGTTGATGTCACGCCGGAGCACCCGATCCTGATTGACCGCTTCCTGCAGAATGCCATCGAGGCCGAAGCTGATGCCATCAGCGACGGCAGCGATGCCTTTGTGCCGGCCGTGATGGAGCATATCGAAATGGCCGGTGTGCATTCCGGCGATTCAGCCTGCGTAATTCCGCCGGTGAATATCCCGGCGAAGCACATTGCCACCATTGAGGAGTATACCCGCCGTATTGCCGTGGAGATGGGGGTTGTTGGTCTTATGAATATCCAGTACGCCATCGCTGACGACACGGTATACATCCTGGAGGCCAATCCGCGGGCGAGCCGCACGGTGCCGCTGGTCTCGAAGGTCTGCAATATTCCCATGCCCCGCATTGCCGTGCAGGTGATGCTGGGGGCAAAGCTCAAGGATATGGGTCTTGAGCGTCGTCCTGTCCCTCATTTCGGGGTGAAGGAAGCGGTATTCCCGTTCAATATGTTCCCGGAAGTTGACCCGGTACTGGGGCCGGAGATGCGCTCCACGGGAGAAGTCCTCGGGCTGGCTGGTTCGTACGGCATGGCGTTCTTCAAGGCCCAGGAGGCGACCAACTCCATTCTGCCGCTGGCAGGTACGGTACTGATAACCGTTGCCGAACATGACCGTTCAGGGGCGGTCGAGGCTGCACGGCATTTTGTCGGCCTCGGGTTCGCCGTAATGGCAACCGCTGGAACCGCGGAATACTTGGCCCGGCATGGCGTTGTCGCCCAGACGGTAGCCAAGATGCACGAAGGGCGGCCCCATGTCGCCGATGCAATCATGAACGGCAAAGTGCAATTGGTGATCAATACCCCGTCCGGAAAGACGAGCCTCCACGACGATTCCTACATCCGTAAAGCCGCCATCAAACACAAAATCCCTTACATCACTACCATCGCTGCCGCCCTTGCTGCCGCCGAGGGTATCAGTGCGCGAAAAAAGGGAAAGGAGATTATCCGGAGTCTTCAGGAGTATCACAGGGATATTTAACTGTTTGTCGTCAGCGTGGCCTGGCTTTGCAGCGTTGATAATTGCTGGTGTTCGGGTACTCTTGTCAAAGCTTCAAGGCGGAGCGCAGGTTTACGCTCCGCCAGACTCATAAGGAAGGTGTCTCTATGCCAGATTGGCCGACACTCTGGCTCTTTGGTGCAGCAGCCGCTGTTCTCGTTGTCATGCCGGGGCCAAATACGCTCTACATTATCACCCGCAGCCTGCAGCAAGGCCGTGTTGCAGGCTGCGTCTCCAGTCTGGGCGTGATGGTCGGAACCCTGTTTCACATCACTGCCACCGCCCTCGGTATTTCCGCCGTGCTGTTGTCGTCGGCTCCTGCTTTCAACTTTGTGAAATACGCTGGCGCGGCCTACTTGATCTGGCTCGGTTTGAGAACCATGCTCACGCACAAGACGCCATCTCCGGGAGCAGGGCCTCCCCCGAATAAGAGTTTGGGCGGAATCTTTTGTCACGGCATCATGGTCAACCTCCTGAATCCGAAAACCGCCTTGTTCTTTATGGCCTTTCTGCCGCAGTTTGTTGACGTGGAAAGAGGTACCGCGGCGCTGCAAATCTGCATTCTGGGCGCGGTGCTTGTGGTCTTGGGGGCAGTCAGCGATCTGACCTACGCGCTGCTGGCCGGAGGGTTCGGGAAATGGCTGCACGCAAATTTCCGATTTTGGGGCTCGCAACGCTACCTTGCCGGGGTTGTCTATATCGGGCTTGGCGCGGCAAGCGCCTTGACCGGCACGAGCAGGAAGTGAGCATCTGGCCGGATACGGAAGATCACCCTGAGACATAGGGCTGAATTTGCATCTGATCGAGAATGCGGATGCCCTTGACAGACTATTGAATCCAAAACCGGCGTGCCGCAGGTGGAGATCCCGTGAAAAACACCATTCGTATGGCGAATAATTTCCGTCTGGCCCTGTTTCCGGTCGCCTATGCGCTCAGCGGCGTTCTGATCGGCAGCACCCTGAATCGGGTGATGATTGCCGATCTGGGCTATTCAGCGACGCTGGTTGCGCTCTTTTTTGCCATTCCGCTGATGGTTTCGCCGGTACGCGTCTGGATTGGATACCGCTCTGACGCGTTTCCCCTGCTAGGCAAACGGCGCGAGCCGTATATCATTCTCGGTACACTACTGATCGGACTGGGCATCATTGCTATCGTCAGCATCATTACCCGGCAGGGCGGCAGTGCCCTGCTGATGGCGGGGGTGGCGTCAGCCTTTCTGCTCTATGGTCTCGGCAGGAATGCCGCGCATAATACCTTTCAGGCCCTGGTTGCGGAGCGTTATACCGCCGAAGCCCGGTCGCGTGCGGCAACGTTCTATGAAGTGGCAACCATGCTGGGCATGGTGGCGGGAGCCGGCTTTATCAAGAAAGGTCTGACTGACTATGATCCGGCCCGACTGACCGCTGTCGCGCTGAGTGTTGCCGCGGCTGTTTTCGTCTTGGCGTTTCTGGCAACCATCGGCAACGAAGAGAAAGATTACCGCCTCAACGAAGCGGCGAGGAAAGCGCGTGACGTGCCTTTTCGCACGGCATTTGCGCAGATAATCGCCGCCGACCCCCAAGTCCGGCTGTTTTTTGCGATCGTGATGCTGACCTTTACCGGTACGCTGGCTCAGGATGTTCTGCTTGAGCCCTATGGCGGATTGGTGTTGGCCATGTCAGTGGGTGAGACAACTGGCCTGATTCAATTCTGGGGTGTCGGTGTGCTGCTGGCCATGCTCGCTTCCGGGATGTTCTTTTTGAAGTACTACGGCTGGATGATCACCATGCGCGCCGGCATGATCCTCTCCGCCCTGGCGTTTCTGGGACCGATCGCCGCCGGATTTTTGGGTAACGCGGCCGTGCTGCAAACCGCGGTTTTTGTCATGGGGTTGGGCACCGGACTGGCCGGCGCCGGAATGCTGTCGGGCGCGCTCTCCTTCACCAGCAGAATTCGCGCAGGCATGCTGCTGGGTGTCTGGGCGGTTGCCAACATGGCCGGACATGCCGTCGGCAGCGTACTGGGCGGCATGGTCGTCGATACGGTGCGACACCTGACAAACAATCCATTCCTTGCCTACAGCACGGTTTTTGCCGCTGAGGTAATCATGCTCGTAACTGCTTTGCATCTTTCCACGTACCTGGACTATGCTGCGTCACAAGCGCATCAGGAAGAGTTGTGAAGAACCGCGCTGAGGCGTCACTGGACCCGGCGCTCTATACCTGCGCGCTTCGGTAACCGGTCGCGATTTCAAGAAACCAGGAGTGACCTCACGATGAATTTCGATTCCATTGCACGCGAAGACCTGCCTGATATCCTCTGCCGCATGCCGAAAGCGGAACTGCATATCCACATCGAAGGATCGTTGGAGCCGGAACTGATCTTTGCATTGGCAACCAGGAACCGGATTCAACTCACCTACCAAACAATAGACGAACTGCGCACTGCCTATGATTTTACCGACCTGCGGAGCTTTCTGGATAATTACTATGCCGGAGCCAGTGTCCTGCAAAGGGAAGAGGATTTTTTCGATCTGGCCTGGGCCTACCTGCGGTGCGCTAAAGCTGAAAATATCGTTCATGCGGAAATTTTCTTTGATCCGCAGACACATACGGCCAGAGGAATTCCTTTTGAAACGGTAATCAATGGACTGGATCGCGCAATCCGCCGCGGACGTGAGGAACTGGGTCTGAGCGCCACACTGATACTCTGTTTTCTTCGCCACCTCAGCGAAGAGGACGCCTTTACGGCGCTGGAAGAGGCTCTGCCGTTTCGCGACAAGTTCATCGGGGTCGGCCTTGACAGTAGTGAGCGGGGAAATCCGCCGGAGAAATTTGCCCGGGTCTTTGCTCGCTGCCGTGAACTGGGACTGCGGCTGGTGGCTCATGCCGGAGAAGAGGGGTCTGCCGAATATATTCGCTCTGCCCTTGATCTGCTGAAGGTCGAAAGAATCGACCATGGTGTGCGCTGCCTGGATGATCCCCACCTGGTCGCGCGATTGGCTCGGCAACGCATCCCTTTAACTGTCTGCCCCCTTTCCAACGTAAAACTGCGCGTGTTTCCAAGCCTTCCCGCTCACAACATCGGTAAGCTGCTGGCTGTTGGCATTGCCGTAACCATCAACTCCGACGATCCGGCCTATTTCGGTGGCTACCTGAACCGGAATTTCATCGCCACTTTCGAAGCGCTGCCGGAACTTGGGGCAAAAGAGGCCTACCAGCTGGCTCGCAACAGTTTTCAGGCCAGTTTTGTGGATGAAAGCATCAAGGATGGCTGGATCGGGGCGCTTGATAAATTCTTTGAAGAGCAGATCTCTATCCGGAATTTGTGCCACTCCTAGACCTGCCGGGTATTAAAACCTGGCAGGTCTTTGTGGTCTCAATCACCGCTATTCACGCCAAACCGCAACTTTTCGGTCTATTTATGTACAGTTAAATAACAGGCAGAGCCCTTTGATAGTGACGCCAGGGACCCTTTCCCGTGGAGGTGACGTGTGCCTGAACAAATCACGAAATATCCGGAGGTTACCCTTCAAATACTCAAGGAAGCGGGTGCCCGTTGCGGTGAGGGCGCGGAACAGAAAATACTGACAAAATGTCCGCCCAAACAGTTTTGCGCTCTTCCGACCGGCGAAATATGTGTGTATGGGCTTGGGCAAATTCCGACAATGACCCAGGTGAGCACAGCTGAACTTTCCCGGGTGGTCTGCCCGAAAGATGATCAAACAGTTTTGGACCGATTTCATCCCATGATTGTCTGGGCGGGGCTGCTTGTGGTTGTATTTGCGATTGGCTTGGCAGTTGGCGTGATTGGAAAGAATCGGGTCAAGTAGGAAAAACGTCGGAGATTGCTGATAGTTGCTGATGCTTGCGGTGGGTAATGTTCTGTCCTTCAAGAACCCTGGAATGTCCAGGAGATATAGGCATAAGGGAGCATGACTATGAAAAAATTGTCACTATTGTTGGCATTGCTTTTTACCGGCTGTACCGGAATACCCGATCAGGTGCAACCGGTTGCTCATTTCAACGTTCAGAATTACCTGGGGAAATGGTATGAGATCGCACGGCTCGATCATTCCTTTGAGCGAGGCCTGACCCACGTCTCGGCAGAATATACTTTGCGGAAGGACGGTGGCCTGCGGGTAGTGAATCGCGGCTATTCGGCAAAGGAAAACAGGTGGAAGGAAGCCGTCGGCAAGGCCTATTTTGTCAAAGAGCCTGACCGGGGATACCTGAAGGTTTCATTTTTTGGCCCGTTTTACGGTTCCTATGTAATCTTTGACCTCGACCAGGAAAGCTACCAGTATTCACTTGTCTGCGGTCCGGACAAGTCGTACCTGTGGATACTGTCCAGAACTCCGGTCATGGATAAAGAATTGAAAAAACGTCTGGTTGCAAAAGCTGCCGCTCTGGGCTTTGATACGAGTAAATTGATAGATGTAGCCCACGACTGAGCCGTCCTCTGGATTTGCCCGGACTGCTGTAAAGAGCTCCATGTTCGCCTGGTTGTGTTTGTCATGAGTATTCCTTGCAGCACTCTTCCAGCGTGACAACTCGGTCAGCCATTGCCAGACAGGCCCGGCGATGGGTGGCCAGAAGCACGGTTTTTCCCGCCAGTCGCTCAGCAAGCCGCGCAACAATCTGACACTCCAAAGCGGCGTCGAGTCCTTCCGTCGGTTCATCCAGGAGAACAATCGGCGTGTCTCTCAGCAGGGTTCTGGCCAAGGCGATGCGGCGCGCTTCACCTCCGGAAACAAGATGTCCCTGCTCGCCGACCTGTGTGGCCAACCCCTCGGGCAGTTTGGCAATCCACGCTGACAAGCCGGCGTCGTTGATGGCCGAGTCAAGTTCGTCGGCCGATGCCTCAGGATGGGCGATCAGGATATTCTCGCGGATTGAGGCGTTGAAAAGATGCGGCGCTTGTGGCAGCGCGCTGACCAGCTGGCGCACGGTTTCGTCGGCAAGGTCTCGCAGTTCCGCATCGCCGATTCGAATCGTTCCCGTGTAGGGCCGGAAGCGCAGGAGAAGCTCCATGATCGTACTCTTGCCGGCGCCACTCGGCCCGATCAGTGCGAGCCGTTCGCCGGCCGCCACGTTCAGGGTGAATCGCTGTCGGGCGGTATGCTCCGGGAGATGGGTGGCGCGAACGTCGTGAAGGCTGATCGGTAGCGGAAGTGCCGGGCAGGATCGTGGATTTGACGGATCCTCGATCGGCGGTGGTGTCAGGGCAACTTGCAGGATGCGCCGCAGCGAGGCAATGGTGGCCGGGGCGGTCTGCAGGGCGGCAGGGAGCAGTGCGGTGGTTTCAAACAGGGCGGCGCTGAGCAGCAGCAGCATGACCAGGTTCGGACCGGGCAGGGAGCCGTCCGCAACCTGGCTGCCGGCGAGGGCCAGCACCGCTGCCAGGGCAAGCCCGGAACAGGCAATACCGCCTGCCTGGCCGATGGCGCTGATACGGGCAAGCTGCTGTTGCGCGGCAATCAGCCGGGCCGACAGCCGGGACAGCTCCGCGGTTTGCCGGTCCGACGCGCCAAGGATATGCAGCTCTTCATAGCCTTCGATGCTTTCCGTCAGGGCGATACGCAAATCTCCGGACAGGGCTGCGGCCGCTTCGCCCGGTTGCTGAGCCAGCCGCCGGACCGCCAGCGGCAACAGCAGGCCGGTGGTGGCAAGGGCCGCCAGCAGCACTCCGGCAACGGAGCGGCTCCAGAGGGCAACGATCGCGACGCCGCAGCACATGGACAGCAGGCCGATTGCCAGCGGGGCGATAATGCGCAGGTAGAGGTTTTCCAGGGCATCGACATCAGCCCGGAGCCGCCCGGCCAGGTCGCCGGCGGCATAGCGTTCCAACCCGGCCGGAGCCAAGGGTGTCAGCCGCCGGAAAAACCAGACCCGCAGGTCCGCCAGTACCCGGAGGGCCGCTTCATGAGTTACCAGCCGTTCCGCGTAGCGGCCGAGTGTCCGGATAATCGCCAGGGCGCGAATGCCTGCTGCCGGCAACTGATAATTGAATGACAGACCGGTTGCCCCGGCCACTGCCATGCTGGCGATGAACCAGCCGGAGAGCGCCATGAGGAAGACATTGGCGGCGATCACCAGCAGGCCGAGCAGGATTCCGCCGATCAGCCAGCGCCATTGAGTACGACAGATACTGAGAACGGTCGTCAGCGTGCTCATGGCGTTGCCTCCGTGGTTGCCAGATAGTCGCCGGGAGCATAGACCCCCTCGAGATGCCCCTCATGCAGCAGGGCAACCCGGTCGGCCGCGGCGATGAGCGCTTCCCGATGGCTGATGGCCAGCACGGTTCTGCCTGCGGCCAGGCGGCGAATGGTTTGCACCACGAGCAGTTCCGACTCCCGGTCAAGGCCGGCGGTCGGTTCATCCAGCACCACCAGCGTAGCGTTGCGCAGCAGAGCCCGTGCCACGGCCAGGCGGCGCAGTTCACCACCGGAAAGCCCGGCGCCCCGGTTACCAAGGGGGGTGTCGAGACCCTCCGGCAGCTGTTCGATAAACGGGGCCGCACCGGCAGCGTCGAGAGCTGCCCCCATGGCGCGATCGTCGGCAGCGGGCGCAGCGAGGAGAAGATTGTCCCGGATCGTTCCTTTAAAGAAAACCGGGTGCTGGGAGACCCAGGCCATCCGGGCGTGCCAGGATTTGGTGGCTATCAGCCGCAGGTCGATCCCGCCAACGGTTATCATGCCGCTTTCGGGCTGCAGCAGCCCGGCCAGCAGGCGTGCCAGGGTTGATTTGCCGGAGCCGCTTGCACCGGCCACGGCGGTGAAGCTGCCGGCCGGCAGGTCGAGGGTGATGCCGGACAGGCTGCCGCGTCCGCTTCCCTTGCGGCAGGAGACATCGGCAAAGCGGATAGCCGGTGCCGTTGTCGATGAAAGAGCGGCGACCGGAGTGTCAGGGCTCGCTGCGGGTGCTGCCGCCAGCAGCGGGGCCAGGCGTTCGGCGGCGGCAATGCCTTTCATGCGGGCATGATAGGTGAGACCGAGGGTGCGAAAGGGGAGATAGAACTCCGGAACCAGCAGGAGAATGAACAGGCCGTTCAGCAGGCTCAGGGAGCCGAACAGCAACTGGAAGCCGATCAGCACTGCCGCAACGGCTGTGCCGACGGTGGAAAAAAATTCCAGGGTCAGGGCGGAGAGGAAGGCCAGCCGCACCACGGCCATGGTGCTCTGGCGGTACTCGTCGGCGACCCGGGCGACGACAGCGGCTTCCCGCTTTGCCGCGGCGAAGATGCGCAGGTCGGGCAGGCCCTGCACCAGGTCAAGGAAATGGCCCGCCATGCGAGCCAGTTGACGCCATTGCCGGCTGTTGCGCCTTTCCGCACCCCGGCCGATCAGTACCATGAGCAGTGGGATGAATGGTGCGGAAAAAACCAGTACCAGGCCGGTTCGCCATTCGGTGGGGAGTACCACCAGCAGAATCAGTGCCGGCAGCAGCGCCGTGACCGCCAGTTGCGGCAGAAAGCGGGTCAGGTACGGCTCAAGATCCTCGATTCCGGTCGTGGCCGCCTCCACCACGGCTCCGGTACCTTCGGTGCGGAGCAGGGTGGTGCATCCGGATTCCTGTACTGCCTCAACGAGTCTCGTGCGAAGGGATTGTTTGAGAGTTGCGCCAGCTTGCGCCGCCTGCCAGTCCGCCAGCAGGTGCAGACCGGCGCGGAGCAGGGCGAGTGCGGCGGCGGCCCAGAGCAGGGGAGCGACGCGAGTCAATGCCGCGTGCTCCATGATCAATTGCTGGCAGGCATTGGCCAGCAGCCAGGCCTGCAGGACCATGGTGCCGCCGGCGAATACCGCCCAGCAAATATTCCAGGCCAGGTTGCGGCGAACTGGAGTGCTCTGACTGATGAGCCAGGATTCGGGACGTTGCTGTTCTGGGAAAGGGGCTAAGTTCACAGCCTACACTATGCCATTGGTGGGCCGGCGATGCAAGCGGGGAGCGGTCGTAACCCGGGTCTTTACACGCGGGGCTGCTGTTGGAAGGGAGATTGCCCTGTCTGGATCAGTTTTGTTCGTTTTCCTCAAAGACGCATAAACCCATCAAACGCAATGCCAGGGCGTTTTCAACCGTTGTGGAATAGCGCCAGGTGTATTGATTGTTGATGACCTTGCCGCTCTCCAGGCATACGCACTTTTCCCAGATCTCGGCCGGCAGACTTCTGAGTTTGTCTCTCTGGATAAAGGTAAGAAGAATTATTTTCTCCATGTTTTGATATCTCCCTGCAGCGGTTATTCCAGCGTGGCTATCTGGCCGAATTTCGGTTTGTAGCGTTCTTGCAGATCCCGATCTTTCGTGGTGCTGATCCACAGGGTGGGGACGCCGGGGTCGGCTTCGGGGCTTTCACCCTCCAGGTCGGTCAGGTAGATGATGCAGCCGGCCTCTGGCACGTTCTTCAGCGCCCAGGCAAAGGGCGGACGCAGGTCGGTGCCGCCAAAGCCAACGGCTTTCAGTTCTACCGGGTACTGGTCCGGGTCAACCGTCTCGGTAGCGGAAATCTGGCTGTCACAGTATACCACGTGGACGGTAGCGGGATAGCTTTGCAGGATATCATTCAGTTCGGCCTGAAATTGGTTCAGCTCCGATTGCTCTATGGAACCGGACGTGTCGATGGCCAGAACCAGGGGCTTCAGTCCGTCCGAGCGGAGACTGGGCAGATAGATGCCGCCGGCTATGTGCCGCCGGTTGGGATGAAGCCAGGAATAATCGTTGCGGGCCGTGTGATCGATGAAGGTCCTCAGCATTTCGCGCCAGTCGAGGATCGGATGGACCAGTTCGTCCACCAGGCGGGCCAGGGAGCCGGGCAATTTTCCCTGCGCTTTGGCGGCCTGGGCTGCCTGTTGGATCGCAATGGCAACCCTGGCTTCTTCCTGGTCCCTTTCCGCCTTCGACAGCGGCTTGCCCTGCTGGTTTTTGGCATCCTCGAAGCCGCCGCAACCGCCCGGATCTTCATAGCGGTTGCCTTCTCTGCCCTGGTCTTTGTCACTGTCCTCCCCCTCTCGGGACGATCCGGGCAGATCATCGTAGACCTGTTCAGCGGCAAGGCGATCGTACTTTTTGTCATACAGAGCGCCGGGCAGCATGCTGAGGCCGGCTTCCTTGAGAATCCCGTTGATGGCGTAATCGCCGGCTTTGTTGAATCTGCCGAGATTCCGGCTGCTGCGTCGCAGCGGATGGAGATGGGCCACATGCATTACCAGGTGCGCGAGAACGAAGACAATCTGATCGACGTTCAACGAATCGATGAAGACCGGATTGTAGCGGATTTCCTTCCCGTCGGTGCAGGCGGTTCTCGTGCCGAGATCCTCTCGCAACCGCATTCCCAGCAGCAGGCTGGCGAAAAAAGGATGGTCGAGCACCGTCCGTGCGATTGCTTTTGCCAGCTTCGGGGGTTTTTCCATCGTTTTTCCTCCCTGGACAGGCCGGTTGCCGGAACCGATTGCGGTCACAGCAGCAGCTCCGAGTTGTCTTTGGCCCAGGCGCTGAACTCTTTGCTGGCGGCAAGCAGGGGTTCGGCCTGCAGAGCATCGCGCAGCCAAACGACCTGGAATTCCGACGGTAGCCGCTTCATATAGTGAAAAGCCTGCGAGATGTTGTCTGCTGTCACTTTGCGGCTCATGGCCCCGCAGAGGGCGTAGAGCACGGATGGCTCATTGGGAACATCCACGGCGTCAGGGTCGCGCATGATGGTCTCTATATCCGGCAGGTCGCGGAATATTTGTAGGAAGGAGGTAAACTCCGCGGCTGGTCCGAAGCCGAGCGCACCGGCAAAAAACGGCAATTCCGCTTCGAGCGGCAGCTTGCCCATAAATTTGCCGACATTGGCCCAGACCCGTGGACAGGGAAATGAGTTGCCCTGTGCCTTGGCATCAAAATGGTGGAGCAGGTCCGGCCTCAGGCGCAGAAAACCGATAATTTCCGACGGTACGTCATTGTTGATTGCCCAGGCGCACCATTCGTCCAGATCAACGGCCAGTTCCAGGTGGGTGGCAAAACGGGAACCGAGCGCCTTGCTGATCTTTCTGCTGAACGAACCGTCGGTTACCCTGTTTCCCGCTGCCAGGATTCTCCAGCCGTCCGGCAGGCGGTATTCGCCGAGTTTGCGGTCGAGTACAAGCTGCAGCAGTGAGCTCTGAACGGACTCGGGCGCCTGGGAAAGTTCATCCAGGAACAACACACCTTCTCCCTCCGTCGGCAGGAAGATGGGTGGATTCCAGCGGGTAGTGCCGTTTTCGACGGACGGAACGCCGCGCAGGTCCACCGGGTCCAACAGAACCGCACGTATATCGATCAGCGGTAGTTTCAGTTCGGCGGCCACCTGTGCCACGATCTGGGATTTGCCGATGCCGGGAGGCCCCCAGAGAAACATGGGCACATTGACGCTAAGGCCGCCCTTGAGAATGGCGATTGCCAGAGATGGTTTCACGGTTACAGATGTCTCCATAGATCCTCCCTTGAGGTCTGTCGAAAAATAGGGGATTAGTGGACAGAATCCCCACAGCGTTTATGCTAACTATAAGTGCTAGTCGCTCAAACAAATATGACCTATATCAAATTATTGTATCTGATTTTACACCAGATCAAATTCCGGGGAAATCGATACTCCCGAAAATTGAGGGCTTATGATGGATTCTAAACAGGATAAAGATGCAGAATTACGAGACCGTATGGTCGCAGACATGCGCCGGGAGCAGCAGGAGCGTCAGGCAGGATACCGGGAACAGGCGCTGAAGCTTTTTCCACCGGTGTGCGGCCGTTGTGGACGTGAGTTTGAGGGCAAAAAGCTGCGCGAGCTCACGGTGCACCACAAAGACCACAACCACGACAACAATCCACCCGATGGCGCCAACTGGGAACTGCTCTGCATGTACTGCCACGATCATGAGCATACCCGCGATGTGCAGGAGGCCCGAGGTCAGGTCGATGCTTCCGCGGAAGAGAACCGTCCCTCGCTGCACCATTCTCCCTTTGCGGGCCTGCAGGGGCTGCTGAAAGAGACCGAGAAAAAATCTTAGAATGAACGCTTGTGACGTGAGTTGTGCGATTTTTCTTTCCTGTGATCAGTTCCGGAAGCAGGATTTTAGCCGGGAGGGTTACTTCCCCTTGTTACAGTAGTACTCGAAACTCGTGATTCAAACAAAACAGGGGCGCCGTCCAACGGTCACCCCTGCATTTTAAAACGATAAAAAGAGAATGTTTATTCTATGGTGCAAATCGCATCCGAACGCCGGACCAGCAGCGCAAGGGTTTCCATCACCCGGAAGAGATGGTTCATGTTGACCGGGCCGGTATAGCCGGTGACCATGTCCTGGCCGATCGCCAGGTTCAGGTTTTGCGCTCCCAAGGCGACAACCACGCCCTTCTTCCCGTTGATTACGTTGGAGTAATGTACGCCTCCGCCAATTATCGCCTTGACCTGGTCAAGTTCGAGCATGCCGGTATTCCCATAGACTTTCACCATGCTGCCGAACAGCACCGGACTGACTACCATTGCATAGGGTCCGTAATGTCCCGCCGCGGCCAAGGCGCCGGTTGCCTTAACGACATCCGACAGGGCATTGCCGCTCTTGTTCCAGTCCGTGATGGGAACGGTAAGCCTCCCGGTAACGGTAAGCAGTCCTTCATTGCCGAGCTCTTTGTTGCCGTTGAAAATGAGATTGTCTTCCTGGGCCGCAACATAGCTGGCCGCAACCGCGGCCGTGCTGACATCAAGCGGGATTCCCAGATGTTGATCAGCCTCCACATCCCGCCAGATGATCTTGAAATCTTTATAGAGAATAGGCAGGTTGATCGTGGCCCGGCGGTCTGCTTCAATGACAAAACCTTCCTTTTCGCCGATCATGTCCACTCCCGCCTGCATCTTGCCGCTGAAAACCGAATAAGGAATTGAATACACACCTGCGCCGAGCGGTCCGAGGATACTGAGTACACGACGTCCTACCAGCATGTTTCGGGCGGCTTCAACAACTGCCGCGTCGATGCGATTCCATTCTTCTTCAGTCAATGGTGCCGAACTTCTGTCGAGAAAATCCATATTTCCTCCCTTATCGGGGCTGCGGAAACCTGTTCTGGAGTGACTCTTGAATTGTCGGGTAAATAAGCTGGTTTCCTCCTGCACCTCGAGCAGCCCTTGGTCAAATCCCGCGAGCTCTGCGCACGGGTGTTCTGTTTACTCACTGTCGATGAGGCTTCCTACGGTTAAAGATGGAGAAATTTCCGCTGACTCCTGAACTTGCCCGGTTGGCGCTGGGCTATTCAGCAAAGTGATTTGTTCCTGCACCTCCTGAGCTCCCTGCTCGTACAGGGCTTCCTCCCTTGGATTGAGCTCTTTCAAAAGCCTCAGCAATTCTCCGGCATGAACGATTTCCTCGTCGGCAATTTCCATCAGCACTCGTTTAGCCAGTTCATTGTCCGTAGATTCCGCGAGTTGCGTATACAGCTGCACTGCTTCGTATTCCGCGGCAATCGTGAAACGGATAGCTCTGATCAGTTCTTCCAGGGTGAGAATTTCGCCCGCTGCCAAACCGGAAAATGGGTTTCCAAAATCAGGCATTTCGTTTCCTCCTCTTCATAAATTGTAATGAGCAGCAAATTTTGTCGAACTTGCCTGCCGTGAATAGTCTCTGTAATTGCTTTTATCAAGCGCTGAGTCTGGGTAGACGTCGTAGTGACTCTTTATTCAAAGTATAAATTATGCGAATCATTATTCAACTGCGGCAGTGCAATAATGGGTTGTTAAAGTGGCGCTGTCGCTGTTTTCAATCTTTTCTTTTCTTCCCGCCTCTCAGTCGCTGATCACAAGCCCATTCGGACGAAATAAAAAATTAAAATAATTGACTTAAAATAATAAATCCACGTAAATAATGTTGGCGTTCACGGAGCTTGGATGACGGGACAAGATGCTGCTTCATTTCCTCCTCATGCCGCAAACAGAGGTCATTTTTTCTGTCAAAGCATGCAAACTCTGTCTGCCGATTGAATAATTGCCGGATATTACCGGCTCCGCACGACGTGAAGGCGCCTGCTGGTAGTTGAAAGAGGATCTGAGAATGGAATACACCCAGTTGACTGATTTGAGGCTCTCCGAATTTACCCTCTCGAATCTCCCGTTACTCAACGAACTGCGCACCAGGACCCTGGCGGAAAAGCCTCGGGTCTGTATCGAACGGGCCAGGTACGTTACGGATTCTCTGAAAAATACCCGGAACTCCGGCGAGCCGATCCAGCTGCGCTATGCGCGGGCGGTGAAGGGTTTTCTTGCCCGGAAATCGCCGCAATTTTTTGACGGTAACCTACTGGCCGGCACCACAACCTCAAAGCCCTTTGGTGCGCCGGTCTATCCTGAGCTGACCGGACTCACCATCTGGCCCGAGCTTGAAACAATCAGCACACGGAAGAAGAATCCTCTGATCATCGATTCGGCTGATGTGAATGAGCTGAACTTCGAGATCTTCCCCTTCTGGCTGGAGGAGAACATTCTGGAGGCGACGCGCCGGCGCACCGGCAATCCGGGCAACCTGAAGCTGTTCGAGAAACTGGTGTTTTTCCTGGCAGGCAAGGCCGGGGCCCTTTCCCATACCGTTCCCTGTTACCGCGTGGCGCTAGAAAGAGGAGTGGATTACCTGATCGCTGAGGCGCTCAGGCGCGAGCACAAAATCATTGCACAAGGGCTACTAAGCAAAGCTGACAAACAGCAGGCAATTTTTTATCGCTCCGTGCGCATCGCCTTGGAGGGGGTAAGGGACTACGCGGCAAACCTCAGCCGTGGTGCGGCGAAACTGGCACTGGCTGAAACGGATCCGGTCCGCAAAAGCAATCTGGAGGCGATGGCGGAGGTCTGCGCGCAGGTGCCGGCCGGGCCGGCTCGCACTTTCCGGGAGGCGGTCAATTCCCTCTGGATTCTGCAGGTGGCGATCCATGCCGAGAATATCAACATGGCGATCAGTCCCGGCAGGCTCGACCAGATCCTCTACCCCTGGTACCGCGCTGATCTGGACAGCGGCGACCTCACGGTAGCGGAGGCGCTGGAGCTGGTGGGCTGCCTCTGGTTGAAACTCAACGATAATACCAATCTCGTGCCGGAGACTGCCGAAGAGCTCTTCGGCGGGGCCGGGACCGTTCCCGCCGTGACAGTGGGCGGGGTGGACGGGCAGGGCGAGGATGCCGTCAATGACCTTACCTACGTCATTCTGAAGGTGACCGAGTTGCTGCAAACCCGCGATCCGAGTGTCAATGCCCGCTACCACCCCGAAAAAAACTCCCGGGATTACCTGGCGAGGGTGGCCGAAGTGGTGGCAACCACCAAGTGTGTTCCCGCTTTCTACAACGATTCGGCAGCGATCCGCACCCTGGTGAACCAGGGGGTCAGTAGCGAACATGCCCGGGACTACGCCATCATCGGCTGTGTCGAACTCTCCGCCTCCGGGCGCAGTTATGACGCCTCGAGCTCAATCCTGCTCAATTTGGTGGCCGCTTTGGAACTGGCGCTGTTCAACGGGAAACGGCCGGTGACCGGTGATCTGCAGATAGGGCCTCGGACCGGCGATCTGGAAAGCTTCACGACATTTGGCGAATTTCTCAGCGCTTTTCATGCCCAACTCACCTGGCTTATCGGCCAGGCGGTGCAGCTCAACGAGGAATTCGGCAGGACGCATCAGGAAAAACTTCCCAGCCCCCTGCTGTCCGCACTTTTCGAAGGGCCCCTGGAGAGCGGCAAAGACCTGATTTCCGGCGGGGCGCTCTACAACGCCTCCGGCGCCACTCACATCGGCTTCGCTGATGTGGTCGATTCTCTCAGCGCCATCGAGCAGCTGGTTTTTACAGACGGCCGTTTCACTCTCCCGCAGGTTGTCGCGGCGCTGAAAGACGACTTCGAGGGGAACGAACCGCTCCGGTTATGGCTTGCCAACAAGGCGCCAAAATACGGGACCGATCATCCGGTCGCGGTCAAGAACTCAACTTCGCTTCTTGCCTTCCTCTACGAGACCTACCAGGGTTATGTGAATTATCGAGGCGGGAGATACCGCCCCGCTTTCTGGACCATGACCAACCATGCCGGACAGGGGAAACTTGCCGGCGCCCTGCCCAATGGCAGGAAAGCACATGTTTCCTTCGCCAGCGGGATAACACCGGTATCCCAGGCTGCGCCGGACCTTACCTGCTGTATGCGGTCGGTGGCACGAATCAACCCCCTTCACATTCCCGGTGGGGAGGCCTTCAATCTGAAAATGGTGCCGGTGGATACCGCGGATGATCTGGAAAGTCTGACCGATGCGGTTGAGGCGTATTTCCAAGCCGGCGGGCTGCACGTGCAATTCAACATCATGACCTACCAGACGCTGGTGGAAGCCAAAGCGCATCCGGACAGACATCCGCATCTCCTGGTCCGGGTCTCCGGCTATTCCGCCTATTTCCGCGACCTGAACGATGCCATGAAAGACGAGATCATCGCCAGGACCGCCTATGATTCACGGACAGGTGCTGCCTTGCCGCTTCCGGCAGGGTACCGCGACCGCCTGCCGGCCAACGAACCGGCCGAAAAGATGATCGTATCCGGGGACATGCTGAACAGTGCTCTTGCGCTTCCGTTGGCAAAATTTGTTGACTGTATCACTTCCGAGATTGTGGAAGAATTTCTCGAAGTGCTGCTCGATCTGATGAAGATGGTTTTTTTCTTTGATGACGACTATCGGAAGAACATCGAGGGTTTCGCGGGGCGCTACCTCTTTCGGAGCGTCGACCGGTCAATCACGATATCAGCCGTTTTTGCGCAGGGCAAACTCCACGTTGACGAAGAAGAGATTCCCGATCCTCATGTACAAGTGATCTTCAAGGATGGAAAGGCATTGATGAATTTCCTCCTGGCTGAGAATCCCGACATCCTTGGAGCGATGCTGCGCCAGGAAGTCACTCCGGAGGGCAACTTGAACTACCTGTATAAATTCGCCTATATGGCACGGCACCTTCAGCGTATGGCAACGGGGAGGGTATCATGACGCTCCCCCTGATCTTCGATATCCGTCACGGTTCCATGGATGATGGTCCCGGCATTAGAACGACCGTATTCTTCAAGGGCTGCCCGCTGTCCTGCAGTTGGTGCCACAACCCGGAATCGCAGCGGATGGAGGCGGAAATTTTCTGGGATGCCCAGTCCTGCGTTGGCTGTCAAGCGTGCCATGCGGTCTGTCCTGGCGGAGCGTCGGCTGTTTTGCCCGAAGTGACGCTCCATCGGGAAAAATGCACTGCCTGCGGCGCCTGCACGGAGGAGTGTCCGAGCAACGCGCGCAGTTTGATCGGCAAGCACTACCCGGTCGAGGAACTGGTGCGCATCCTGCTGTTGGACAGGGGGTTCTACCGGGCGACAGGAGGTGTCACCTTCTCCGGCGGTGAACCGACCCTGCATGTCGAATACCTGTCCACCGTTCTTCAAACCCTGAAGAAGGAAAATATCTCAACCGCTCTTCAGACCTGCGGCGCGTTTGATCTCGAAAACTTCCGTCGCCACCTTCTTCCTTATCTCGATCTGGTCTATTTTGACCTGAAGCTTTGCGATACCACCTCCCACTTGACCTACACCGGCTTCGGCAATGAACTGCTGTTGGCAAATTTTTCGGCGCTGTCCCGTGAAATGGGCAAGAGACTGGTTCCAAGAGTGCCTTTGGTGCCGGGAATCACGGCAACGGAACTGAATCTGACCGAGATTGCGCGATTACTGAGGGAGCTCGGGATTACTACGTACCAGCTTCTCCCGTTCAATCCGGGGGGGATTGAGAAGCGGCGGCTGCTGGGACAGCCCTTTTCTCCAGAGATTCCAGAGTCTTTCATGGACCGGGACACGGAAAGAAGACTGCGAGAGCTGTTCAGGAGCACTGTGCGATAACCAATTCAATGACTCGGAGGGAATGCTCATGCTGATGTTCTTGAGCGATGTTCATTTAACGGACGGCAGTTCAGGGGAGACGATAAAACCGACAGCCTTCAAGATCTTCGCAGATCAGCTGAAAAAAATCGTGGATTCGGCTTCCCCGCTTCAGGAAGTGCGGATCGTCCTGTTGGGGGACATCTTCGACATCATTCGCTCCACTCAATGGCTTGCTACGAGCGTCCGGCCCTGGGATCCGGAATCGAATGTCCAGAGAAAAGTCGTCGAAAAGATTCTTGCACAGATACTTGTGAATAATGCCGCTTCACTGTCGGTATTCGGCGAGTTGCGCGACTATTTCAACGGCAAGGGGATCCCTTTTGAGGTTGTCTATGTCATCGGCAATCACGACTGGCTCGTGAACAGGTATCCGAGCTGCCGGAAACTGGTGGCAAAAGTACTGGGAGTGCCGACAGGCACGATTCCGCCGTTTCCCAGTGAACTGTTTGAACCGACCTACAAGGTCTTTGCCCGTCATGGCGATATCCATGACAAATTCAACAACATTGGCGACCGGAACGCATCATCCCTGGGAGACGCCATCGTGATCGAACTCCTGAACAAGTATCCGCAAAGGGTGGAGGCCGGAATGACCGGCCTTGCGACCCGGAACAAGGTCACCCCGCATGACCGGCAAAAGGTTTCGGAACTCCTGAAAGAGTTGGACAATATCCGGCCCATTCTCGATGCGCCATCCTGGGTGCTCATGGTGATGAACAAGTGTGACAACCAGGCTGTCCGCCAGTTGATCGAAAAATCATGGGAGCAATGCGTCGACGAGTTTTTCGAGATTCCCTTCATCAAGGAACAGGACATACCTTTCTGGCCGGACACCATTGATCTGCTGCAGGTTGCCCTGCATCTTTCCTCCCGGACCTCCAAGAATCTTCTGGAAAAAGTCACCGAACTCAAGGACCGTTTCCTGCCTTCAAAAATCGATGGAGAGTACCACGAGAAAGCCTTTAGCGAACGGAAAGTCCGCTCCCGGGAGGCGAATTTCGTGCTGTACGGCCATACTCACGATCAGCTCATCATACCGATGGACCAGGAACCAACGCAAGAAGGTTCCGTTCAGGACAAGGTCTATTTCAATACCGGTACCTGGCGGAAAACCTGGAACAAGGTCATCTTCGACCCCGCGAATCGCGAATTCGTCGGTTGGCATGTGCTCAGCTACGTCGCGGTGTTCAAGCCGGAGGAAAACGGGCCCTACAACTTCGAGGTCTGGAGCGGTGCGCTGGGTTAGTTTGGAGGTGCAGGAACGTGAGTAAAAAGGAGGCTAATCAATGAAGTCAGCAGCGGTTCGGCTGATCCAGCAAACTCTTGTCGAGGAAGGCTTTGCACCGGGTATTGTGGACGGTCAGCTTGGCTCGAACACGTATGGGGCGGTAACAAATGCGCTGCTCAAGCGGCAGGACGAATTGCCTCCGGATTGGCAGAAGTGGACAAACTCGCGCACAGCCATTGCCTACCTTCAATGCCTGTGCAAGGAGCACCAAATCGACGTCGGCACGATCGATGGCTACTGGGGTCCGCAGACCGACTTTGCCTTCGACTCCCTGTCGCAACTTCTGAAGAACGGCATAATGCCACCCCTCTGGCGCGACGAGGTGCCGCTTGCCGTGAACCCGAATGGCTGGCCGGACCAGAACGAAGCAAATCTGAACACATTTTACGGCACCGTCGGCATGAACCAGGCGAAACTTGTTTTGCCCTATCCACACCGTGTTGCCTGGGACCTCCGGCAGACCATCCATTCCTTTTCGTGCAACAGCAAGGTGCGCGTCAGTGCCCAACGGGCTTTGGCAAAGGTTTTCGAGCACTACGGCCTGGAACGGATTAAGGAGCTCAGGCTCGACCGCTGGGGCGGCTGTCTCAACGTGCGCATGATGCGCGGCGGGAGTAAGTGGTCCATGCACTCCTGGGGAATCGCCATTGACTACGATCCCGACCGCAACCAGCTGAAATGGGGGCGGGACAAGGCCGCTTTTGCTCAGCCCGAGTATGACGCCTGGTGGCGTTTCTGGGAGGAGGAAGGGTGGGTAAGTCTCGGACGCACCATGAATTACGACTGGATGCATGTGCAGGCGGCGAAGCTGTGAAGATTTGATCGGCAACACGATGTTGACTCACGGCGTAGGCGCTGTTTATGTTTGAACGGCTCCTGGAATAGCAAGACCGGTTATCGTGTGAGTTCAGCAGTGAAGCGGCAGACCGGATAATCACTTGCGCGGGTCGCCATAGAGTGCGGGTTCCTCACTCTTTGCTTCTGAATCTTCTCGGATTTGTTGTATAGTTGATCCTATCCCCCAAGGCAACCGGCAGGAAAACACGCAGGTAGAAGCAGGGTGTTCATACTCGTGTATGTTGTCCGGCAGTTGCGGAACACGATGTCAGAAACACCGGGCATTGGGAATTTTGTCCAGCGAGGCTCATTATGCCAATTCACGTCTTCGATGCCTTCAGGAGCAAAATCAGCTCATTTTTAGGTGGTGCCGCCGTAGACCTGCTCCCCGGCGATACCGAAATTGTCGTTGATGCTAAAACCTTCAGCGAGCGTCTCACCATCGAGGAGCGTCCCTATTGTTTTCTGGCCCGGAGAGAGGAACTCCCCTTCACCCGCAGCGAGACGGCCTTCTGCCGGGAGTTGTTTACCGCCTTCGCGGGCCTGTTCAGCGGCTTTCAGCAAGAAGGGTACAGTGCGCATTTTCGTACGGCGCTCTTGGCATCAATCATGGACATTACCGTGGCCCGCTCGCTACGGGGAGACCACCGCAAAGGCTTCTGGCCGATTCAGCAACTGATTCAACTGCTGAAAAACCTCTCGTACCAACGCTACGAAGGAAAACCGGCAACAACCGGCTTCATTGTGCACCGCACCACGCCGCCCCTGCTGCTCAAATTGGTAAGGGAGCGACACCACACGTTGATTCCCCTGCAGCCGCATGAAGACATTACCCCCGAATTTTTCCGCAATCCTTTGCCGTACCGCTTCGTTGACGGCACCAACCTGTTCTTTGTTGCCAATATCCAGATGCAGGTGACCGGAATTCTGCGCACCTCCCCGATAGTGATGCACACCGACATTGAGCGACTGACCCAGCGGGAAATCTTTTCCCTTGTC
>JAJZQA010000265.1 GCA_021810985.1 Deltaproteobacteria bacterium | reverse complement strand
GGATTTGTTGAAGCCGTATTCGGCGAACTTTGCCATCAGGTCGAAGATCGCCTCGGCTTTTTTCGGGTCGATTGAACCCTCTTTCGCCCCTGCCAGGAAGATATCCCGCTGCTTCGCCATTTCGGCCGGGTCTTTCTTGCCCATCGCCCGGCGCAGCAGGTCGGCGCCGCCCAGGGAGTAACCGGCCAGGGTCCGGGCGATCTGCATGACCTGCTCCTGGTAGACGATAACCCCGTAGGTGTCCTTCAGGATCGGCTGCAGCTGGGGCAGGTCATAGACAACCGCTTTCCGGCCGTGTTTGCGGTCGATGAAATCGTCGACCATGCCGGAGCCGAGCGGACCGGGACGGTAGAGGGCGCAGACCGCGATGATATCTTCGAAACAGGACGGCTTCAGCTTGACCAGAAGCTCTTTCATGCCGGTGGATTCCAGCTGGAACACGCCGGTGGTGGCGCCCGACTGCAGGAGCTGATAGGTAACCTCGTCATCGTCCTGGAGTTCGCTGATCTCGAATTCGGGATTTTTCCCGGCCCGGATGATCTTGACCGCGTTGTCGATTACCGTAAGGTTTTTCAGTCCAAGGAAGTCGAATTTCACCAGACCGATTTTCTCCACGTATTTCATGGAGTATTGGGTAGTGATGGAGTTGCTCTTCTGGTCCATGTAGACCGGGCAGAATTCTTCCAAGGTATCGGGAGCCACCACAACGCCCGCGGCATGGGTGGAGGCATGGCGGGTGAGGCCCTCGAGGCAGAGGGCGGTGTCGAGAAGATTCTTGATCCGCGGGTCGGCGGCCGACATTTCCACCAGCTTCGGCTCCTTCTTCAGGGCGTCGGCCAGCTGGATATTGAGGATATTCGGCACCAGTTTGGCGATCTTGTCCACTTCGCCGTAGGAGTAATTGAGCGCCCGGCCGACGTCGCGTATCGCCCCTTTTGCCGCCATGGTACCAAAGGTGATGATCTGGCAGACCTTGTCCCGGCCATACTTCTCGGTGACGTACTGGATCACCTCTTCCCGGCGGTTCTGACAGAAATCCACGTCGATATCAGGCATGGAGATACGTTCCGGGTTCAGGAAACGCTCGAAAAGCAAGTTGTAGGGAATCGGGTCCAGGTCGGTGATGCGCAGGGCATAGGCCACCAGGGAGCCGGCAGCCGACCCCCTTCCCGGCCCGACCGGAATTCCCTGCTCTTTGGCCCAGTTGATGAAGTCGGCAACAATGAGGAAATAGCCGGGAAAGCCCATCTTGATGATACACTCGAGCTCAATCTCCAGACGCTTCCAGTAGCCCTGTTCATCTTCATCGCTGAATTGTGGCCTGTTGCGGCGAATCTTGGTCAAGCGGGAGCGCAGCCCCTCTTCTGACTGACGGGTAAGCTCTTCCTCGAGCGTCTTACCGTCCGGGGACTCATAGCGGGGAAAATGGTAGGTCTTGAAATCGAATTTCAGGTCGCACTGCTCGGCAATTTGAAGAGTGTTGGCAAGAGCTTCCGGATGTTCGGGAAAAGCGGCCGCCATCTCGCCGGGAGACTTGAAGTAGAACTCGTCGGCGGAAAAACTCATCCGGTTCGGGTCTTCCATGGTCTTGCCGGTCTGGATACAGAGAAGCACCTCATGGGGTTTGGCGTCGGTCCTGTTCAGGTAGTGGCAGTCGTTTGTCGCCACCAGGGGCAGGCCCAGCTCCCGGGAAATCTGAACAAGTCCGCGGTTGGCCTTTACCTGTTCCTGCAGGGTATTCTCCTGCAGTTCGAGATAGTAGCGACCGGGAAACATCTCCGCATAGTCGGCGGCAACGGCCCGGGCATCGTCCATGCGGTCACCCTGGCAAAGCCAGGCAACCTCGCCCTTCAGGCAGGCGGAAAGGGCAATCAGGCCGGATGAATATTCGCGGAGGACTTCCTTATCGATGCGGGGACGGTAGTAGAACCCTTCCTTGTAACCAATGGAAACAAGACGGCTCAGGTTCCGGTACCCTTCAAGATTCTGACAGAGGAGGATCAGGTGATGGGCAGCATCACCAATGCTCTTCGAGTCTTTGACGAAACGTGAGCCGGGCGAAAGATAGACCTCGCAGCCGATCAGGGGCTTGATGCCGGCCGATTGGCATTTCAGGTAGAACTCGATCGCCCCGAACATATTACCGTGATCAGTCAGGGCAACAGCGGGCATGCCGAATTCAACCGCTTTCTTCACCAGGTCCCCGATCCGGATTGCCCCGTCAAGGAGCGAGTACTGGGTATGCACATGTAAATGGACGAAGTTAGATGGTTCCATATTTCCCGCAGAAACAATGACGGGAGCCGCGTTGCTGAACGACTCCCTGACAGAAAAGACTTGAATTAAAGGACAGCTCCGTGGAACGACCCGCTTCCGGCGTACGGTTTCACAGATGCGATATGCCAGGCAGAATCAGCTGTCTGCGCGGCCGTTTGACCGAAAAAGTATGTCACGACTGGTGCATGACTGTCAAGAAAATGGGAAGCGAGGCACGAGTGCTTCCAGGGACAACGACCAGATTTTTTCCTACTTGCCAGCCCGGCGCAACTCGACAGCGGAAAGTACCCTTCATTCTACCTGATGATCATCATCACACCGTTGGTAAACAACAAGTGATTTATGGATGATTAGCCAACGAACCGCGCTTTACCTGATCGCCGGCTTCACCATTGCAACCCATTGCAACGATGACTCCACCTCCCTACCGATGATGCCGAAAAAGATTTACTAGAGCGATTGTACGGGCTTTTCAGATATTTTTACCTCCTGTTCTTGACATGCCTGACATGGGGCGTATAATAAAAATACACTATAAACGGTCTTTGAAAATTGCTCTGAAATGTACGTATGGCACGGCGAAGACACTGACTTCTAATAAAAAAGTCGCGGTCAGGGCCAGAAACAGTGAGTAGGCTCTCCATGAGAGAAACCTGAAGTCTTTTCCTGACATATGCTAGCACGCCGGTCGGTCCCTCAAGCACACCTACGGCATTTACGGAGCAATCGTCCTTGGCGTTACAAGAATCACGGTGAAGTCGTTTTTCTCATCCGCAAGGCGCGTAAAATCCGCTTGAAAAAGGAACGTTAGAATGCCTGTTTGGTTTTCAAGGTCCTAAAGAGCCTGGGAATCGACAGCGGTCTGACGAACACCAACGGATAAGAAGAAAGGATTAGTGTAACGCCATCGCAAAACAAAGGGCCGGGAGAAGAAATTCTCCCGGCCCTTTGTTTTAACCCGATAAAAAGAAAGTCAGCCCATCAACGGAATTCGCCAGGAACACCCGCCTGCGAGGCCTGCTCGCTCAGTGTTTTCATCTTTTTCTCAAGTTCTCCGCGGTGGAACTGTAAATTTCTGATAGTACTCTGAATACTCAGGTAGTCCGAACGGGACATTTTTGAGGTATCGCCCAACCGGGTGTTCAATTCGGAAATCTGGTCGTCGGTCGCGCCAATCTGGGCTCGCAAGGTGTCGAAATCCGCTTTCCAGATCTTGCCGGTTTTGTTTCCGTACATGACTTCCTTTTTCTCACGACTTCCGGTAATTGCTTTCGTGCCGGCTGGAGCAGGTGGCACAGACTCAGCAGTGCTTTCCGTTCCTCCGGAGACGGCCGGGGCCACATCCCCACGAACACGGACTTTTTTCAGGTACTTTTTTGGCACCTGCGATATATCTTCGGTAAAATTAGTCGTTCCGCTGCTGTCTACCCACGTGTACGTTTCCGCACCCACCGTACCGGCAAACATTCCCAGCAGCACTAAAACACCCACAGAAATTTTTTGCATCATCGAAATTCCTCCCTACGCGTAATGGTCCGGAAAACAGCTCAAAAGAATGCATTACCCCGGCGGCCAATGAAAGGTCCTTCCACCCAGCAAATGAAAGTGGAGATGAAAAACCGATTGTCCCGCACCGGCATTATTGTTGTTCACAATTCTGAACCCTTGCTTGGCAATACCCAGCTCGCGAGCCAGTTTTGCCGCCACCTGGAAGACCTGACCAACGAGAACGGAATCTTCGGGACTTAGGTCAAGGGTATTCACCGTGTGTTTTTTCGGGATAAGCAACAAGTGGACAGGAGCCACC
>JAJZQA010000264.1 GCA_021810985.1 Deltaproteobacteria bacterium | reverse complement strand
GGCCCTGTTTTTCCACAGGGTGGCAAAATGGTCTTTCTCGAACATCAGGACCATGTCACCGGAGGAAAAGGTGTTGACGAAGCCTGCTCAACCGATCGGCCTGGAGCTGGGGATCAGCCTGGCCTCCGTGACGCTGTGCGGCGGAGCTTTTCCCACAGCGAAGAAAAAAGCGGCCAGAACAGCAGGAGGAGCCCGGCGGTCATCATCGCGCTGACAAGCCAGTTTGAAAAGAAAATACTCATTGCACCCTGGGAACCCAAGATGGCCTGGCGGAACGAGACCTCGGTCGGGTCTCCCAGCACTATGGCCAATATCAGCGGCGCCAAGGGATAATCCAGCTTCTTAAAGATATAACCGATAACGCCGAATAGCAGCATCACCCAGATGTTGAACATGGCGGTGTTCACAGTGAAGGAGCCGAGCGCACAGACCACGACAATGACCGGGGCGATGATCGAAAAGGGGATGCGAAGGATGGCCGCGAACAGCGGCACGCTGGAGAGAACGATGACCAGGCCGACGACGTTCGACAGATACATGCTCGCGATCAGACCCCAGACGAATTCCTTCTGCTCGACGAACAGCAGCGGGCCCGGCTGCAGCCCCCAGATCATCAGTCCGCCCAGCAGCACCGCCGCAGTGGCAGAGCCGGGGATGCCCAACGCCATCATCGGCAGCAGCGCGGCGCAGCCGGAGCCATGGGCAGCGGTCTCGGGCGCGAGCACGCCTTCCAGTTCACCCGTGCCGAACTTGGCGCCGTTTTTTGAGATGCGCTTGGCCAGGCCGTAGCTCATGAAGGATGCGGCTGTTGCCCCGCCCGGCTTGAAACCCATCCATGCACCGATGACTGCGCCGAAGAGCAGCGTCAGCCAGTACTTTGGCAGCTTTTTCCATGTCTGCCACACGACCGTCGGGTTGATCTTGGCGTGTACCCCTTCGAATTTGAGGCCTTCTTCCATGCTGATCAGGATTTCCCCGACCCCGAACAGGCCGATCACTACCACCAGGAAGTCGACACCCCTGAGCAGCTCGGACCAGCCAAAGGTGAGGCGGAGCGTGCCGCTGACGTTATCCATGCCGATTTGTGCCACGCCAAAGCCCAGCATCAGGGAGGCGATGGTCTTGAATGGGTCCTTACCCGTGCCGATGAAACTGGCAAAGGTCAAAAAATAGACGGCAAAGAATTCCGGCGGACCGAAGTGCAGCGCAAAATTCGCCACCAGCGGTGCAAGAAAGGTGATCATCAAAACGGAAAAAAGGGCGCCGAAAAACGAGCCGGTGAAGGAGGCGGTGAGCGCTTCGCCGGCCCTGCCCTGCTGGGCCATGGGGTAGCCGTCGAAGGTGGTGGCCACCGAATGGGATTCACCGGGAATATTGAACAGGACCGAGGTAATGGCCCCGGCAAACAAGGAGCCCCAATAGATGCACGACAGCATGACGATTGCCGAGGTGGGGGACATGCTAAACGTGAGCGGCAGCAGGATAGCAACGCCGTTCGGCCCTCCCAGGCCCGGCAGCACGCCGACGAGTACTCCCAGGATAAGGCCGATCACCATCATGCCGAGGTTATACCAGCTCAGTATGACCGAAAAACCATGAAACAGATTTAGCAGGTCCTCCACGTGACAATCCTCCCAACCGGTGATGCTTCAGTTCGAACGGTTCAGTAGCCGAGCAGGGATTCCAGCGGCCCTTTGGGCAGTGGAACCATGAACTGAATTTCAAACATATAGAAAAGCATGGCACTAATGCCGACGCCAACCAAGATGACTTTAGTCCAGCTGAACCGGGCCATCACCCGCATGAAACCGCCGATGAACAGGGCGGAAGCGACATAGATGCCGATGAATTGGGTGACCAATACATAGAAAGCAGCAGGTATCAGCACGTAAAGCACCTGCTTGAAGCGGTCCCAGGAAACGAAGAGCTCCTGATTGCGGTGTTTGCCGAAAAGCGCCCTGAGAAGAATGACAGCGCTTGAAATACCGATGATGGCCCCGGTGCGGAACGGAAAGTATCCCGCCTGAGGCCCTTCAGGGGCCCAACCCATCCCGACTCTATGACCGTCCATCATCATCACAACGCCGACGAGGAAGATGGCGACTGCCACGATCGCCTCCGCCGCCTGATGGGTCAACCGGATCGAACGAGGTCGTTCCTGCGTTTGTTTTTGTTCCATGCATACCCTCCCCTGACGAACGGAGAAACCAGAGCGCCGGTCCGGCGGATCGGGTTGCAGTACCCGGACCCGCCGGAACCGGCGTGATTCCAAGCTATTTCTTCGCTGCGAACCCGGCTTCGGTCATCAGCTGTACGTGTTTTTCCATATCCTTTTTCAGAAAGTCGACGAACTCGCCTCCGGTGGCATAGTGCCGCGTGAGCGCCATGTTCTCGGTGTATTCCAGCCACTCCGGTTTGGAGGTCACCTGTTTCAGCAGATCGGCGTAGAACGTGACCTGTTCCTTGGTGGTTCCGGGCGGCAGGAAGAAGGCGCGCAGCATCTGGTATTGCACATCGATTCCCTGCGACTTGCAGGTAGGGATATCGGACCAGGCGATGTCCGCAATCTTCTTCTTATAGGCCATCGGCTTGTCGGAGAAGACGCACAGGGGTCGCGCCGAGCCGGCCCGCCACTGGGCGACGTTCTCGCTGGGGTTGTTGACGTTGGCGGCGATGTGTTTCCCCGCCAGTTGGATTTGAGCCTCGCCTCCGCTCTTGTAGGGGATGTAGGTTATTTTTTTCCCGACAACTTTTTCGAATGCAACATTGATGATCTGGTCTTCCCGCTTCGAGCCGGTGCCGCCCATCTTGAAGGATCCCTCCGGCGCCGCTTTTATGGCATTGACAAAGTCCTTCGTCGTCTTGTACGGCGCATCCGAATGGACCCACAGGATAAAATCATCCAAGGCGATCATTGCCACCGGGTTGAATTGATCCCAGCTGAGCGGCAGATTCTGCGCGATCGGCAGGGTGTAGATGAGGGAGAACGCTACCATAAGTTTGTGGGGATCGGCCTTGGCCGATTTGACATCCATGGCGCCCTCGGCGCCGCTCGCGCCACCCTTGTTAAGGATCAAAACCGGCTGTTTCATCAGTTTGTACTTCAGGATGATGCCCTGGATTGTGCGCGCCATCTGGTCTGACGCACCGCCCGCACCGGCGGGAACGATGAACTCCACCGGCTTGGTGGGTTCCCAAGCGGCAAAGGCGGGTGCGGCCATTACACCGACGATTGCTGCTGCGGTCAGCAGCAGTACTGCATACGACAACTTCTGCATTAGTTTCTTCATCATTTCCTCCTTGTTTCCTTCTTCAGTTGATTAGTTACATCTTCTTTTAACAAATATAAAGAGAGATTTAGACAGAAGGGTTTTTCCCTTTCCTGTCCAAATCATTATTTTGAAAAGCGATCCTCACTGTCCGGCCAGGTACTCCATCGCCGCCATGACACCACCTTTTTTATGAGAAACGCCCGCGAGGGCGAACCCCATCTCGACGCCTCCGAGGGTCCCGATCAACGACAGGTCGTTGAAGTCCCCCAGATGGCCGATACGGAAGACCCGGTCCTTGAGGATCCCCAGGCCGCTCCCCAGGGACATGTTGAATTTCTCGAGCACCACGTTGCGATAGGCATCAGCACCTTTGTCCCCCGGCATGACGACCGTCGTCAGGACCGGACTGTACTCCTCGGGATTGAGGCAGAGGATCTCCAGCCCCCAGGTCCGAACGGCCCGGCGGGTCGCCTCCCCATGCCGGATGTGGCGGGCGAAGACGTTATCGAGACCCTCTTCAGCGAGCAGGTGGAGGGCCTCCCTCAGGCCGTAGAGAAGATTCGTCGCCGGGGAGCTGGGGAAGAAACCGCCCTGGTTGGAGGCCAGCTGCTCCTCCCATCCCCAGTAAGATCTGGGAAGCTTCGCCGTCTTGGCCGCGGCAAGCGCCTTGGCGCTGATCGCGTTGAAACCCAAACCCGGTGGAAGCATCAGCCCCTTCTGGGAACAACCTACCGTGACATCCACCCCCCATTCGTCGTGGCAATAGTCGATGGAACCGAGCGAAGAGATCGTATCGACCATGAAGAGGGCCGGATGGCCGGTCTTGTCGATCGCCTTCCGGATCGCGCCG
>JAJZQA010000263.1 GCA_021810985.1 Deltaproteobacteria bacterium | reverse complement strand
TGAGATTTTACCGTGGGCCCGTCTCGATTGCGGCGTCAGCAATGACTTTTTGCTGGAAGAGCTGAAGAAGTCCCATGAGGAAATCCTGACTGGGGATTGTCGTGACGGCTGCTGCACCGAATGCGGCGTGTGCGATTTTTCCGAAATCCGCATGCGGCTTCATCAACCGGCAGCAGGGGATTCTATCGGGCCGGCTGACGCTCGCCAGGTGAGAGTTGAGGAAACGGAAAAATCTTCTGTTCCCCCTGAGCCAGCGGACAGCGGTGATTCTGGCTCCGCGGTAAGGATGCGGCTCCGTTTCACGAAGACCGGAGCCATGAGTTTGTTGAGTCATCTCGAATTACTGCATCTTTTTACCCGCGCGGTACGCCGGGCGCAGGTTCCGATTCGTTATTCGCTCGGCTTCCATCCCCATCCCAAGTTTTCCTTTGCCACCGCGCTGTCTGTCGGGGTGGAATCCTGGGCGGAATATTTCGATATGGAGATTAGCGCCGGACTTGACCCGCGCAATATCCAGGAGTCACTGAATGCGGCATTGCCCGAGGGAATCAGAATCCTCGAGGCGGCAGAGATTCCCCTGCGGAGCGAGTCGCTCAGCGTGCTTATCGAGGCTGTCCGTTACCGGGTTTTCCTGCCTGCCGGCCTGGTCGAAGATTTACAGGTAAAAGTTGACGATTTTCTGCGGCTGGAGACTTTTCCGCATCAGCGGAGCAAGAAGGGTAAGATCGTTGAAATCGATCTCAGGCAGGAACTTCTGGAGCTTTCCGCGACAGCTGATGTGCTGGAAATGGTGACGAAACGGGGCAAGCCGCTCGAATTTGCCGCGGCAATCACCGGCATTTCCGAGGAAGAACTGCGTTCTTCCCGGATCGAGAAGCGAGAAGTTTGTTTCCGGCCAGCTTCATAAGGTACTCTATCAACGCTTGCGCTGGGAATTAATTCCGGTTAAGCTTGCTGGGGTAAGAAATATACTTACATAGTTCACACGCTTCTATTTATATAAAATTGTTTAAAGAACGAGGTACGAATGCCAAACGAACTGGTGATCAACACCATGTCCCATGAGACTCGCATCGCCTTGATAGAGAACGGCACGATCGCCGAACTCTATATCGAGCGCAGCAGGGTCAGGGGAATTGTGGGCAACATTTACAAGGGGCGGGTCATTCGCGTGCTCCCGGGCATGCAAGCCGCCTTCGTGGATGTCGGGATGGAGAAGGCGGCTTTTCTGTATGTGGCGGATGTGTTTGAGGCGATCGAAGATTTCGAGACTTTCATTGACGGCAACGACAAGAAGGACGAAGGTCAGGAGAATGACGGGCATGCTCTGAACCCGATGCACCCCATCGAGGATCTTCTCCAGGAGGGGCAGGAGATCATGGTGCAGATCTCCAAGGAACCGATCGGAACCAAGGGCGCACGGATTACCTCGCATATTTCCCTGCCGGGTCGCCATCTCGTGTATATGCCCACCGTCGATCATGTCGGAGTGTCGCGGCGGATTGAAAATGAGGTGGAACGGGAGCGTCTCAAGGAGACTGTTGAACGGATCCGGCCCAATTCCGGCGGCTTTATTGTCCGTACCGTTTCCGAGGGAAAGAGTGAGGATGACCTTCTTGCCGACATGCAGTATCTGACCAAACTCTGGGAAGAGGTGGTGAAAAAGAACGAGCATGCCCATGCACCCAGCCTTATTCACTCTGACCTCGATGTGACCCAGAAGGTCCTGCGCGACATCCTCAGCGAAGATGTCGACCGGATTGTCGTGGACTCGAAGACGGAGCATGACAAGGTGGTCCAGTTTCTTTCCACCTTCATGCCGAAAAGCAAATATTCCATAGAGCTCTATGACGAGAATGAACCCATCTTCGATCACTTCGGCTTGGAAGTGGAGATCAGCCGGGCACTGGGTCGAAAAGTCTGGCTCAAGTCGGGCGGGTATATCATTATCGAGCAGACCGAGGCTCTGACGGCAATTGACGTAAATACCGGGCGCTATGTGGGGAAACACAACCTGGAGGACACCATACTCAAGACAAACCTGGAGGCGGTGAAGGAGATCGCTTACCAGTTGCGTCTGCGTAATATCGGTGGAATTATCATCATCGATTTCATCGATATGGAAAAAGAAGTGAATCGTGATAAAGTTTTCACGGCCCTTGAAGAAGCCTTGAAGGTTGACAAATCGAAAACCAATATCCTGAAAATGTCGGAACTCGGCCTGGTGGAGATGACCCGGAAGAGGGTGCGGGAAAGTATCGGGCGGCTTATGTGCGAGCCGTGCCCCTATTGCGAGGGACTTGGGTACATAAAATCGAAGACCTCCGTGTGTCAGGAGATTTTCCGGGAACTGCGACGGGAAATGCTTGACATTCACGGTTCCAAGGTCATGCTGACGGTTCACCCGCAGGTGGCGGACCTGCTCTATGATGAAGAGCGGCGGGGACTCGAAGACCTTGAAAAATGCTTCAAAAAGAGGATAATTGTCCGGGCCAAGCCCGGTTTTCATCAGGAACAGTTTGAGATTACGATTACATAGTTTTCTTGTTGAGAGGGGGTTGTCATGCTAGGAACACCGCTGGGAAAAAATGCCGATCGATTGTTGATACTTGGTTCGGGAGAGTTGGGGAGAGAGGTGGTAATCGAGGCGCAGCGGCTTGGAGTTGAGGTCATTGCCGTTGATCGCTATGCCAATGCTCCGGCCATGCAGGTGGCGCACCGGAGCCATGTCATCAATATGCTGGACGGTGAAGCGCTGAAGGACTTGATTCGTAAGGAGCGTCCCCGGTACATCGTGCCGGAAATCGAGGCGATCAATACCGTAACGCTGCTGGAACTTGAGCAAGAAGGCTATACGGTTATTCCAACGGCCCGAGCGACCAATCTGACCATGAATCGGGAAGGAATCCGCCGGTTGGCGGCGGAGGATCTGGCGTTGCCCACGGCCGGGTATCGCTTTGCCTCCGATTTGGAGGAGTTCCGCAAGGGTATCGCGGAAATCGGCCTTCCGTGTGTGGTGAAGCCGACCATGAGTTCTTCGGGCAAGGGCCAGAGTGTGGTCCGGGAAGAGGCCGATATCGAGAAGTCCTGGCACTATGCCATGAAAGGCACCCGTGGCGCGGCTGATAAGGTGATAATCGAAGAGTTCATTCCCTTTGATTACGAGATTACCCTGCTGACGGTCCGCTATGCCGGCGGTACCCGCTTTTGCCCCCCCATCGGACATGTCCAGATTCATGGGGATTATCATGAATCATGGCAGCCGATGGCGATGACCCCGGAAGCCCTGCAAGAATCCCAGCGTCAGGCAAAAGCTGTCACCGACGCGCTTGGCGGTTACGGAATATTCGGGGTCGAACTCTTTATCAAGGGCAACCAGGTGTATTTCAGCGAGGTTTCGCCTCGCCCTCACGACACCGGCATGGTTACCATGGTTTCCCAGAACCTTTCCGAGTTCGAGCTTCACGTGCGGGCGATTCTCGGTCTTCCCGTTCCTGAAGTTGAAAGCCTCGGTGCGGCAGCCTCCCATGTTATTCTGGCCGACCGTGAAGCGGAAGCGGTTGCATTCGATGGCCTGGAAGAGGCCTTTTCGGTCCCGGAGACGAAGCTGCGTCTGTTCGGTAAACCGGACACGCGGCCGGGACGTAGAATGGGCGTAGCCCTCTCGCTTGGCCGAGACACCGATCAGGCTCGTAAACGGGCGGAAGATGCGGCCCATGCAGTAGTTCTACGTTATGATCAGTAAGAAAAGCTGCTGTTGGTCGGCAGAAAAACCTTGACACAGGGTGTTTTATTTCTTATTTTGAGATGCTCATCTCAAATAGAATGCAAAGGTGGTGAAGTGCATGTACGCAGTTGTTAAAACCGGAGGGAAACAATATAAAGTTTCCGAAGGCGACCTGCTGAAGGTCGAAAAACTCGAGGGCGCGGTCGGTGATACCGTCGAGCTCACTGAAGTCCTGATGGTTGGCGGCGAAAAGGTTACAATCGGAACACCTTTAGTGCCCAGTGCCTCTGTGATCGGCAAGATCATTGAACAGGGGAAAGACAAGAAAGTTCTTGTCTTTAAAGCCAAGCGGAGAAAAAACTCCCGGAAGCTGAATGGACACCGCCAACTGAGAACCGT
>JAJZQA010000262.1 GCA_021810985.1 Deltaproteobacteria bacterium | reverse complement strand
CGTGCGCTTCATTTTCATGAAATGGACCGTTGATTTATGGAAAGGAACAAACGCCCGGCAGGCGTTGCATCTTCTTTACTAAAGGGTACGAATGTCTGACGTCACTCCCATGATGCGCCAATATCTCGAGATCAAGGCTGAGTACCCTGATGCCATCCTCTTTTTCCGTCTCGGCGATTTTTATGAGATGTTTCTGGAGGACGCCGTCACCGCCGCGAAGATCCTCGATATCACCCTGACCTCACGGAACAAGAATTCCGAGGGCGTTGATGTGCCGATGTGCGGGATTCCCTACCATTCCGCGGCGCCGTACCTGGCAAAGCTGGTTGATGCCGGGCAGAAGGTCGCCATCTGCGAACAGGTGGAGGATCCCAAAACGGTGAAGGGGATCGTCAAGCGCCAGGTCGTCCGGGTTGTTACTCCGGGTTTGGTACTTGATGGCGATAACCTGACGCCGAAGGATAACAATTACCTCCTGTCGCTCTTTTCTCTTGCGGGAGAGGTGTGGGGTCTGTCAACCCTGGATATCACCACCGGGGAGTTTCGTGTTACCGAATTGCAGGGCAGGGAACCTTTGCTGGCGGAAATCGTTTGCATTAGCCCGCGGGAGATTCTGCTCCCTGATGAGTTGCGAGAGAGCCCGCTGCTGCGCAGCCTGGCGCCTGTCCTGGAGGGAGTAGCCCTTTCCTATCTGGCTGATTGGGTCTATGACCAGGATTATGCGAAACGCCTTTTCACCGGTCAGTTCGGGGTGCAGTCGCCTGACTCGCTCGGCTGTGGCGGGCTCAAGGAGGGGCTCCAGGCGGCTTGCGCCGTTCTTCATTACCTGCAGGACACCCAGAAGAGCGCCGTCGGCCATATTACCGGGATTACCCCGTATACGAATGCCGAGTTTCTGGTCCTTGACGAATCCACGCGGCGGAACCTCGAATTGACCACCACCCTTTCGGAGAACCGGAAAAAAGGTTCGCTGCTCGGGTTACTGGACCGAACCGCTACGGCGATGGGTGGCAGAAAGTTGAAGCACTGGATTAACTATCCATTGGTATCTGTTGAAAAAATAAACGAACGTCTCGATGGGATTGCCGAACTGCTGAAGGGGGCTGGCCGACGAAGCGAAATCATCTCACTGCTGAGCGGTGTCCACGACCTGGAACGCCTGAACGGCAGAATAAGCCTGGCCAGTGCCGGGGCAAAGGATCTGGTGGCGCTGAAAGAATCACTGCAGCGCCTGCCCGCTCTTCTTGCCTTCCTGGACGAAAGCGAGTCTGCGCTCTTACAGCTGATCCGTCGCGATACGGACCCTCTGGAGGACGTGGTTGATCTGATTGTCCGCGGGATCGTGGAAAACCCGCCCTTTCTCCTGCGCGATGGCGGCATCATCGCTGATGGCTACAACCCGGAACTTGACGAGCTGCGTGCGGTCAGCCGTGAGGGTAAAGGCTTCATTGCCCGGCTCGAAGCACAGGAAAAGTCCCGGACCGGCATCAGCTCGCTGAAAATCCGCTATAACAAGGTATTCGGCTATTACATCGAGGTTACCAAGTCCAACCTGTCCGCCATCCCTGATAACTATGTCAGAAAACAAACCCTGGCCAATGCCGAACGTTATATCACCGAGGAGTTGAAAGAGTACGAGGACAAGGTGCTCAATGCCGAAGAGCGGATTTCCGGCCTCGAATATGCGCTGTTTCAGGAAATCCGCGAGAGCGTTGCCGCCCAGGGCGAGAGAATTGCCCGGACCGCCGACAAGCTCGCGATCCTCGATGTCGTGGCCGGGCTTGCCGATCTGGCCCACGAGCAGGGCTATTGTCGACCCGAGGTGAACGAGGGTGATACCGTCGAGATCCGCGAGGGCCGCCACCCCGTGGTTGAGGCCTCCAGCCTGTCGGAACGATTCGTGCCCAATGACGTCCTGCTCGATACCACGGAAAATCAGCTGATCATTATTACCGGTCCGAATATGGCGGGTAAGTCCACTTTCATGCGTCAGGTGGCGCTCATCACGCTCATGGCCCAGATTGGCAGCTTTGTCCCGGCCGGCCAGGCGACGGTCGGTATTGTCGATCGAATCTTTACCCGGGTCGGGGCCTCGGACAACCTGGCGCGCGGACAATCCACCTTCATGGTGGAGATGATGGAGGCCGCGCACATTCTGCGCAATGCAACGTCCCGCAGCCTGATCATCCTCGACGAGATCGGGCGGGGCACCTCAACCTTTGACGGGGTTTCCATTGCCTGGGCGGTTGCCGAATATCTCCATGACACCGAATCGTGCGCGGCGAAAACACTTTTTGCCACCCACTACCATGAACTGACCGAGCTTGCCGTAACCCGGAAGCGGATCAAGAATTTCAACATTGCCGTACGGGAATGGAACGACCAGATCATTTTTCTGCGCAAGATTGTCGAAGGCAGTACCTCCCATTCCTACGGCATCCAGGTTGCCCGGCTTGCCGGTCTGCCGTTCGAGGTGATTGACCGGGCCAAAGAGATCCTGGTCAATCTGGAAAAGGGCGAGCATGTTGAGGGAGGCGTCCCGCGCATTTCCCGGGGAAAACGTCAGAAACTGCCGGCGGCTTCACCACAGCTGGCGCTGTTTGCCGAGACGGAAGATGCGCTCCGCAAAAGGTTGGAGGGGATATCCATTTCTTCCCTTACCCCTCTCGATGCTCTGAACATACTGGATCAATTGAAAAGGATGGTGTGAAGTGAAAATCAGAAACGGATTCATCATTTTGATCCTTCCGTTGCTCTGTTTTCTTCTGCCTTTGGCTGCAGGGGCGAGAGGGATCTCCGGCACGGAACTCATGGCGGCGAATAGTCCTTCAGATGATCCCATCCGGCTCAGTAAAGTCAATGTCAGGGAAACCGCGGGAAAAGGCTCGGTTAAGCAAAGCATCGCGGACGGCAGCGCTGAATCCAGGCGGGCTCTCGGTGACGTTATCGGGGCCTCCGCTAAGCCCCGGGCTCTAGTGACTGACCTCCGCTCCTGGTCAAATCCGGACTATACCCGGATAGTCATTACCCTGGATCGAGAGGTCACCTTCACCCCGCACAAACTGCGGCGCGATCACCAGGTCTCTCTTCCTGAGCGCATCTATATTGACTTCGCCGGCGCACGGATCGCCCCTGGAGTCAAGGATATCTCCATCGGAGACGGGCTGCTGAAAACGGCACGGGTTGGCCAGTTTCGATCCGATGTTGTGCGGGTCGTGCTCGATATTGAAAATATTCGCGATTATAAAATCATTCCTCTGTCAGATCCGTTTCGCGTCATTATCGACGTGAAAGGTGAACGCAGAACGGAGATTTCCCGTCTGGATAGCATGATTCAGGCGCCCAGGCCTGAGCCTGTTGCGGCGAAAGAACCTGACCGGGTTGAGCGGATGAGTACCGGCAGCTCGTTCAAGCCGGCAAAAATTCGCCGCATAGTCGTGGACCCGGGGCATGGCGGGCATGATCCGGGCGCAATGGGCGCGGATGGTTTGAAGGAAAAGGACATTGTCCTGTCCATCGGGTTGAAACTTGCCCGGCAGTTGAAGGAACAACTGGGTCTCGATGTGGTGATGACCCGCTCGACCGATGTCTTTATTCCGCTGGAAGAACGGACGGCGATTGCCAACAAGGTGAATGCCGATCTCTTTCTCTCCATTCACGCAAATGCTTCGCTGAACAAGGCCGCATCAGGGATCGAGACCTATTACCTGAACCTGGCCAAGTCGGACAAGGCGGTCCGTGTGGCTGCACGGGAAAATAATACCTCGCTGGAAAAGGTCGGGCTGTTGCAGAACATCCTGTTTGATCTCATGGCCAATTACAAGATCAACGATTCTGCCCGTCTCGCTGATGATGTGCAGAAATCACTCCATGGAAAATTGGAGAAGAAATACAACGGGATTAAAAACCTCGGGGTCAAGCAGGGCCCGTTTTACGTCCTGCTTGGGGCGACCATGCCGAGTATTCTGGTTGAAACCGCCTTCATCAGCAACGAACATGATGCGCTACTCCTTGCCGACAGCGACTATCATGAGGCAACGGCAACCGGAATCGTTGAGGGTGTCCGAAGTTATATTAAACAGTTGCATTAACAATCCGTCAGGGCGCAGAGGGTGGGCGGATCGCTTACGGTTTTCG
>JAJZQA010000261.1 GCA_021810985.1 Deltaproteobacteria bacterium | reverse complement strand
AGATCTGAATTCCACCCTTGACTCCACCAGATATCCTCTACTTCATTTCCGTTGATTGCGCCCGTGCCAGGATCAGCTGCGACACGATGCTGAAGGCTATCTCAATCTGCGTTTCGGCTTTGATCTCCAGGCCAATAGGACAGTGTACCTTCTGCAAATCCACTTCGCTGAACCCATCCTGTACAAATGTCTTGAACAACTCGTGCCGCTTTCTTTTGCTCCCCATCATACCGATATAACGGGCCTTAGTCCTGAGAGTCTGGGCCAGAACAGTTCCGTCGTGGAGGTGCCCCCTTGTGACAATGACGACAAAGCTGTCATTGTCGATCTCTAGGCCGGAGAAGCACCTGTCAAATGAGTCCAGCACCACTACCTCGTTCGCCGAGGGAAATCTTTCACGGTTTGCGAATTCCTCCCGATCATCTATGACCAATACCCGAAAGGCCGCCATTTCCGCCAGTATAGCCACTTGCTGGGAGACATGACCTGCTCCGAAGATGTAGACGGTGCTGGGAGTGAAGCAGCGTTCCACGAAAAAACGTTTGTCCGCCAGGTCGATCACGACCGGATAAGAAGATGAAAAGGCCCTTCCTTTAAGGATATCCAGAAAAGCTGCCTGAAAGGGAAATTCTCCCGCGATGGAGCCGTCTTCGAGAGTCACACATCGACCGATTCCGTTTATCGGGCCTTCTGGATGCCCAAGATCAGCAATGAAATAGCATTTTTCGCCGTTTGCCAGAGCAGCCTGAAGTGCTTTGAATACTTCGACGTTCGTTGCAGTGCAGGGGATATGTTCCACCAGAACTTCCACGTGACCGCCGCAGATCATCTGCATGCTCGCGGCATCCGCGCCGGACAGGTTGAACCGCATGATTCTGGCGGTCCGGGTTTCGAATATCTGCCTCGCCTCTTTGAGCGCTCCGGCTTCAAGCGCCCCGCCTCCGATGGAGCCAACCGGTTCGGCTTCGAGTTCCATATGGTGACCCTGACCGGGGTGATCCTGGCGGTAGGGATGCTGCTGGATGATGCCATCGTGGTGATCGAGAATATCGAGCGGCATTACCACGAATCAAACCGCGACCTGACGGAGATTGTGGCAGGTGGGGTGGAGGAGGTCATGCTGGCGATCTTTTCCGGCACCTACGCCACCATCGTGGTCATCATCCCGATCGTCTTCATCGGCGGTTATGTCCAGACCGTGCTGCGCCCCATGGCATTGTCACTGACTATCGCGCTGGTTGCCTCCTACATCGTTTCAGTCACGATCATCCCGATCCTGGCTCCCTATATTCTGAAAAAGAATGCCACTGGAAACCGTTTCGAGCGGTTCATCAAAAAGGGAAGCGACCGTTTTGTCAACAGCATCCGCGACCTGTTCGGCGGAATGCTGGGGACGGCGCTGACGCATCGCTTCTGGTTTGTGGCGGTTGCCTTTGTAGTGCTGGTGCTGACCATGAAGTTTGCCAAGCCGCTGGTGGGACAGAGTGTCCAGCCTCCCATGGATACCGGCATCATCAAAATCAACTTCGAGGCCGACGCCAATTCTTCCCTGATTCAAACGGACGCAATTCTCTCCCGGATGGAAGCTGCAATCAAAAAACAGGAGGGGCTGGTGTCGGTAAGCTCCGTGATCGGATCCGAACCGGCGGTTGTCTCCTTCGGCAGCGGCAAGAACCCGCAGGTGGGCAACATCACCGTCAACTTGCTGGACCGCTTCCATCGCAAACAATCCATCTGGCAGATAGAAGATAATCTGCGCAAGGAATTCAGCGCCATCGCCGGTCTCAAATCAGTCGATATCTTTGAGTTTGGCGCCACAGCCATGTCCAGCATCAAGGCGCCGGTGGATGTAATGGTAACCGGGCCTGATCCAAAGGTGCTGGCGCAAATCGGGCACGAGGTGCAGGGGCGGCTGGAAAAAGCGGGCGGACTCCAGTCGGTTTCCATGACCTGGGATCTTGATAAAAAAGAGGTGATATTCAAGGCGGATAAGGAGCGTTGCGCCGCCTTCGGTATCTCTCCCCGTGATGTGGCGGCACAGGCGCAAGCAGCACTTTCCGGCGGCATTGCACCGGTCTTTCGGGTGGCTAATGAAGATGGCTTCCCGATACGAATCCGGCTGGCGGAGCAGTACCGGGACCGCCCCGACAAACTCGCCGCAATCAAGGTCAATACGCCGTTGGGTCCAATCCCACTGGCATCGCTGGGGGTCATGAGCCAAGGGTATGTCCCTGCTTTTCTGACGCGTCAGGATCTGCAGAGCAGTATCGACATCTATGGCTACAAAGGCAGCGCGGCACTCTCGCATGTCATGGACAATGTCGTGAAGGAACTGAAGGGGATCAAACTCCCGCCCGGCTACAAGCTAACCCAGGAGGGGGATGCCAAGCAGGGCAAGACCAACTTCGCGCAGCTGACCATGGCGCTCGGCATCGGCATGGTGCTGCTCTACTTCTCGCTGATCCCGGCCTTCAAATCGTTTATCCATCCGTTGACAATCATGTCTGCAATCCCACTGGCGCTGATCGGCGCCGTCTGGTCGCTGTTGTTGTCCGGTCGGCAGCAGTCCACCGCAGCTTTCATGGGAATAATCCTGCTGGCCGGGATCGTGGTCAAGAACTCGATCCTGCTGATAGACTTCATCGAGGTGGCGAAGGAGAAGGGGGCGAGCACACTTGAGGCTTTACAGGACAGCGTCCGTGTCCGTACCCGTCCCATCATCATGACCGCTTTCGGAACTTCCGTCGGTATGCTGCCGATTGCTCTTGAACGTGCCATCGGCCTGGAGCGACTCTCACCGCTGGCGGTTGTGGCCATCGGTGGGCTGATGCTCTCCACGTTTCTCACACTTCTCTATGTGCCGATATTTTACACGATTTTCGAGGATTTGACGCAGGGGTTGCAGCGGCAATGGTATCGCCTCAAAAAACAACCGAATGCCAAGTCAGCCACCGTTGATCCTGCAAATGTACAAACTGAAATCCAACCGGAAGGAGGTAACAACCGATGAAAAGAACAGCTTTCCTCTGTGTATTGCTGATAGTGACCATAGTTCCTCTGGCAGCGGCCCAAGAGTCGGCCTTTGACACCTTTCTTGCCCGCTTTGACTATGATACCCGCGCAGATATGAAAATCGACAGCAAGAAGTTGATCACTCTGCTGGCAGAGAGGAAGGCGGTGCTGGTGGATGTCCGCTTTCCGGAAGAAACCAAAGCTTGGCGGATGGGTTTCGGGCTTCACATACCTTTGAACGAACTGCCGAAACGTCTTGCCGAGTTGCCTAAAGACAGAATCATCGTTACCGCCTGTCCGCACAAAGACCGTTCAGCCATTGCCATGGCCTACTTGCGCACCAAAGGATACAAGGCCAGGTATCTCACTGATGGCCTGATAGGGCTGGCGGAAAACTTGCGAGGAGACAGCGCCAAGGATTTGCTGGAGGATCTGGATGCAATAAAGCCGTGAACGAAACAATTGAATTGTGGAAAAGTTTGCTCTGCTGAGTTGCCTGCGTGCCATGGAAATGAGAAGCCCGCTGCTGCAGCCGAGACTGGGCTGTCGAAGTAACGAAAATGAGACTGATCGTTTCTACCGGATTCCGATGTAAATCGTGAGAAAGTTTACGATCACAATGGTTGGTATGCAACTCAGTCTTGAAATACGCCTTGACATGAACACAACATTTGCTGTATGAGCATACAATCATACAGTGGAGGATAAGACCATGAATGAATTGACCATTGCACGGGCAGAAATATTGAAAGCCATAGCCCAGCCCACCCGGATAAAGATAATTGAATTTCTCAGGGACGGGGAGCGATGTGTGTGCGAGATATTCCCTGCCATCGCCGAGGAACAATCGAACACCTCCCGACACCTTAAAATGATGCAGAGCTGCGGCATCCTTGCCAGGCGCAAGGAGGGATTAAAAATATTCTATGCACTGAAACATTCCGAGGTGCTCGGGATTTTGGAGCTTGTTTTGAGTATTTTGAAGAAAGAGATCAGCGGGCGGAACGGCCTCCTCCAGGTTGTCTGATTTTTATCGTGACGCATTAGTTTAGCTCAGTTATTGGAGGCTGGCGTGCTGAAGTTTTTTGCCGATTATGTGACATTTACCCTGTTCGGACTCAGACCGGAAACACACCT